>NZ_VPCG01000025.1:0-48195 GCF_013418355.1 Acinetobacter sp. YH12151
TCTTGACTCAAGCATTAATGCAGTACGATCTTCAAAGTTAAGATGATGGTATGACAATTTTATATACTCCATAAACCCTTTAAATTAATTAGGTGGTTTATGTCGCACTTCAAGTTTTACTCTGCCAGGTATTAGTGGTGTTGTATATTTTGAGCAGCAAGAAAGTTGGGGAGCGATGTCGCCAGTTGTACATAATAAAATCACTAAAATAAAAATCTGTATAGTTGATTCATTTGGAAAGAAGCATAAAAAAATTTTGAAAATTCCTGTGGTGCAGTTAAATGAAGCATTTAAATATAATCCGTCCTTTGGGATGACATATCACATTTTGAATGATGAAAAGAATATTTCCAAAACTTTATAAGGGACTAATCATTTAAAATGAATTTGTGCTCATTAATATTTCTCTCTTTACACCTAACTCAATACAGCGTTTAATCGCCACATTGAAAAATGATTTAAAAGTTGATATAACAATGACAAAACAATCCCGATTCCTCTGTATTGGCGGTTTCCTTAACGGAACCCAAGTCAAAGACCAAGGCGACAGCTTTGTCTGCATCGAAAAATGCAAAAATGTCACCTATACCAAAAAGGAAATATTCCATCCTGATTCATGGGATCACGACTACTATGTTTGTGAAACGACCACAGATCAGCAAGCGCGCAACTGGGTTTATGATATTCCATCACGTTAATTGCGTCTATTCGGGCTATAAATTAAACAATTATTAGAAACAATAACTTGCATTACATTTCTATGATTGATTTTTCATCTCTCTTTCCCAAAACTGTATGAAAATAAAGCCAATAGGGAATGTTATGACTTATGAAATAGATGCCTTTGGCACTCTAGTAATTGCTGTTTTTTTTCTTTTTATTGGGCGGTATCTTGTTAGTAAAATTAGCTTCTTTAGGAACTATAACTTACCTGAACCTGTAATCGGTGGTTTAGTCGCAGCGATTACGGCCTTTATTCTCTATAAATTGTTTAATATCAGTGCCACATTTGACGCACAAATTCAAACCATCCTGATGCTGATGTTCTTTACTTCTGTTGGCTTAAGTGCAGACTTTTTGAAACTGAAAGAAGGTGGAAAATCGCTCCTGACCTTCTTGGTCTGTGTCATTTTATTTGTAGTCGTGCAAAATGCTGTCGGTATGAGTTTAGCCACAGCGCTTGGACTTGATCCACTGATTGGCTTGATTGTCGGTTCCGTCACCTTAACGGGTGGTCATGGTACCGCCGGTGCCTGGGGCGAGGTTCTGGAAACTCAATATGCGATCCAGGGAGCAGTTGTCCTTGGTATGGCAAGTGCTACCTTTGGCTTGATTATTGGTGGACTTGTGGGCGGTCCAGTTGCCAAGTTCCTGATTAAACGCAACCAACTGGCTGAAACAGTAGCGCAAGAGACTAATGAACAGCAGCTCGAATCGCACATCAACACTGCGCCCTTTGAATATCCAAAGAAAACCCGATTGATTACATCCAGTAATGCCGTGTCGACTTTGGGGATGTTTGCCCTGTGTATTTTTGTCGCCAATCAGATGACAGACTTCAGCCAGGGAAGATGGTTTGAATTGCCCACTTTTGTATGGGCTTTAGGCACAGGTGTGATTGTGCGTAATGTCTTGGAGCATGTGCTGAAAGTCGATATCTTCGACCGTGCAATCGATGTATTTGGCAATGCGTCTTTATCCCTGTATTTATCTATGGCTTTACTATCACTGCAACTCTGGTTACTGGCCGATTTGGCAGGTCCGCTCATTACCATTTTATTGGCGCAGACAGCGGTATTGATTTTATTTACCGCAATTGTGACCTTTAGAATCATGGGCAAAAATTACGATGCAGCAGTATTAGTGGCAGGGCATTGTGGTTTTGGTATGGGGGCAACACCGACAGCGATTGCCAATATTCAGGCGGTGACCAATAGCTATGGTCCATCACATAAAGCTTTTTTAATTGTACCGCTGTGTGGTGCATTTTTTATTGATATTGTGAATGCTGTGGTGATCCAAAGCATCATTGCATTTTTCGGCTAAATGTTAATACGTTTTTAAAATCATACATGCAATAAAAAGCCCCATGGTTAGGGGCTAGTCGTATATAGGTCAAGCCCATATACTGTAAGAGGCTCATCTCAAACTGCGTGTATTAGAACATAGCAGCTTGCAAATAACCATCTAAATCTGATTTAAACCGTCAATTGTTGTTCAATCACCGGCCATAAGTTTTGATGTGATTTTTTAAACATCAGCATATGGCCAATGGCTTTATGCGCATACCTTTTAGGTTGAAGCTCAATCATCTGAGTGTCTGCATTGGGGTATAAACGCAGTAAATCTTTTACATTTGCTTCTGTTGCAATTTCATCATCCGATGACCAGATCGAAATAATCGGGCAGGTGATTTGAGCATGAAAATCTGAGCGTGGTAATAGGGTTTTACCCATTGCATTCATGACATAGCCCGGTTTGCTACAGAACTGTGCCCATTCACGCGCCACATCTTTAGGCAGATTTTCGCCCATGCCAATCGCTTGAGTTGGAGCATATCCTTTGCTCATACGGGCCAGTGGGAAAATGAGATTGAACATGACCGGCGCCAGCAGTTTGGTTTTACCTTTAAGTCCTTTGATATGTCCGGTTGAGCCAGCAACAGCCACCACTTTTGCAACTTTGTCATAATTCGGTACGATCCCCAGAAGCTGACCACCAGCACTATGCCCCAGCAAAATTACTTTTTCTGCATGAGTACGTGCTAATAAAGCATCAATCGCGGCGGGAATATCCAGTTGACCCCATTGCACAATGCTGGCTTTGGACTGTTTTAAAGGGCCTGCGAGTGACTCACCAATTCCCCGAAAGTCAAAGACCAGTACCGCATAGCCCTGAGCTTGCAACCAGATGCAGAAATGATGATAAAACTGTTGGGTAATACCTGTGGCAGGACAGACCAATACCGGACGTTTTTCAGATTCTGAAGAAGCCGCATAAAAGCGTGCACTTAAGTGATAGCCATCCTGGCATTGTAGAGTCAATGTTTCAAATTCAGACATACGATACACTATGATTTTAGCTTCCTGATGAAGCTTTAACTTTATACAGTTTTTGAAGGGATGCTTGCGCAAAGCATGACTTAAAAGTCAGTAAAATAATAGATATGGAATGAGCTTATGCTATCAATGGAACTTGCACTGGCCGTTAAAATCGCCATTATTTTTAGTGGAATATTCTTGTGGATTGGGATGTTTACCGGGGTCTGGAAGTATTGGCAGATCCGTCAATCACCACAGTCACGCGCACATTATTATGTCGATATTGCCCATCGTAGCAGTCTGCTATATGCACCAGCGACGCTAATTCTGGCAGTTCTGGCATATTATTCCGATTTATCCAGTGCCATGAATTTGATCTGCGTACTGGTGAATATCGTATTTTTTAGTTTTTCGATTGCAGCTTATATGTTGCATGGTTTCCTGCAAGATACCACCAATCAGTTTAAGCAACCGCATCAACTGGGTCGGTTTCATCTACCTGGCAGTCTGATGAGCTTGGCAATGCTGGGATTAATTATTGCAGAACTTGGAGGAACGGGGATTTTACTCTATGGCGCATTTGGTGGGCTATTTTAATTATTCTTAAAAGTAATATTTTGGTTTTTTTACCAGATGGATGACTGGCCACATCATCCATCTGGGCTAATTTAAAATTTGATTATCGGTATTTCTGGTCTATGGCAGCCCATAGGAAGAAAGCAGCTGAGACGATCAGCGCATAACCAAAGTATTCAAGTTTTAAATTACCTTGAATTAAGCAATGGACGGTTAAAGTCAGCATAAGTGCAAAAGTAGTGCATATAAATGTCACCAGATTGGTGTCGTTGGCTTTAAGAGCGTCAATGAAGACTTGCTTGTTGAAATGTAATGATAACATCTCCATCCCTCCCATTTATTTATGTTATTGAAGACTAAAGCAGATTAAGTTAGTCAGAATTGAACATACAGTTGTACTGTTTAATATCAGCCTTTGCAACCATCGGGCTGCACTTTCAGGGTCAAAATGGCCTTCTTTAGTCGTAAAAATACATAATCAATTGATTAGTAAAGCATTATATATTCAGATTACACCTCCATATCGTCATGAAAACAATAGCTAGCAATTGTTTGATGTGAGCAGATAGAAAATGCAAATTCTACGCCAAAGATATGTAGTGTTAATCAATAGAATGTAAGACTGTGTATAAGTCAGGGGGCAAGATGGTTTAAGTCAGCAACAACATGTATCTAAAAGCTAAAATTCAAAAAATTATTTATATTTATATTAAAAATAGGATCATTCGAGCCTAATTATGAATCACACTTTCTGGAAAAAGTACGAGTAAATAGGCATGCAGTGATGATTTGATATTGTCTGTAAGAAACAATAAAAGTCCGTTTGGGTAAAACCTGACAATTATTGATCACGCTAAAACCGGATTTTGGGTAAAAATACGATTTTTCAGACATCCTAGAAGTTTTAGTTTCTAATACGGTCAATCACAGCTGCAATTAGCAATACAATCATGGATGGAATAAACCAGGCCAGATTCTGTTCTGAGAGCGGCAAATTTTGTAGTACGGCAGGCAATTCAAAACCAGCAACTTTTATTCCATCAAAAATACCGAAGATAAAGGCCACTAGCGTCACTGGTGCAATCACATGAGACGGTTTTTTGAAGAAGCTAGCGCAGAAGCTCAATAAAATCACACTAATTGCAGGTGGATAAATCGCGCTCAATACGGGCACCGAAACGGCAATCAGTTTGGTTAAACCCAGATTTGAAATAATCAGTGAGAAACCGACCAGAATAAATACAAAAATCTTGTATGGAATTTTAGTCAAACTGGAGAAATATTCGGCACAGGCGCAGGTCAGGCCAATCGCAGTCACCATACAGGCAATAAAAATCATGCCAGACAGGAAATAAGCACCCATATCACCAAAGGCATGTTGTACATAGGCATGCAGGATAATGGCACCATTGGCTGCGTTCGGTGCAATTTCGTGGCTACCGAGTCCGAGTTTAAACAGACTTAAATACACCAGAGTTAAACCAATACCAGAAATAATGCCGGCATTCACTGCATATTTGGTAATCAGTTTTTTATCGGTTACACCACGTGAAGTAATGGCTTTAACAATCACAATCCCGAAAACTAAAGCGCCCAAAGTATCCATGGTTAAATAACCATTTACGAAGCCTTCAGTCACTGGACTGGTAACGTAATTATCGATCGCTGCAGGCGGATTGCTGGCAGGGATCATCACGGCTGCTACACCCAAAATGATCAAAGAAATAATTTTAAGTGGTGACAGGAAATAGCCGACGGTATCCAGAATCTTGTTTGGATATAAAGATACGATGGTCACCACAGCAAAATAGATGATGCTGTAAATGAGCAGGCTGCCAGATTCATTGCCAAAGTAAGATGAAAAACCGATTTCATAAGAAACGGTTGCGGTACGCGGCGTCGCAAATAAAGGGCCAACAGCTAAGTAACAGATTACAGTCAGCAAGATGCTGGCTGCTTTGCCAAGAGGCGAGCTTAGTGCCTGAATGGAACCTTCAACGCGAGACAACGCAATAATGGTAATCACGGGTAAGCCGACTGCTGTAATAAGGAAACCTAAAGCAGCGAGCCATACGTGTTCACCGGCTTGTTGAGCCACAATCGGTGGGAAGATAATGTTGCCCGCACCAATAAATAGTGCAAAGGTCATAAAACCTAGGGCGACAATATCCCGGGTACGCAGACTTGTCATAAAGGGAGATCAATAGAACAAAAGAAAGCGATTTTAGTGTATATGTCCAATTTTTTGGAGTTTATTTTAAGGCTGCAGACCTTGAATCTATTGATTTTGCTGCTCAGATAACCATTCATTCAAATTTTGGTAGAAATATCTGATTGATAATCAGCTAAAAAATAGATGATCTAAGCCCACTGTATGGATTGATCTGAATTTTCTTTAAAATTCTCAGATTATTGTTTGTATGAATAAGCAACAGTTGAAATTCTGATTTCCAGAAAAATTGCGGTGATGAAATCCACTAACTGTGACATATGTAACAAAAAAGGGACTATAATTCAGATATTCATAGTGAGGATAGATATATGCGAGCTCCAGCGATTAGTCTTAAAACTGAGCAAGATGTAGAAAAATTGCGGATATCTGGGCGTTTGGCCGCAGAAGTTTTAGCGATGATCGGGGAGCATGTCAAGCCAGGTGTCACGACCGAATATCTGGATGATCTCTGTCATGATTTTATTATCAATACTCTAAAAGTAACACCGGCCAATATTGGCTATTATGGTTATACCAAGACCACCTGCATTTCGCCGAATGAAGTAGTCTGTCACGGTATTCCATCCTCAAAAACCGTGTTGCAGGATGGTGATATTATCAATATTGATGTGGCGATCATCAAAGATGGTTATTTCGGTGATACCAGCCGGATGTATTATGTGGGAACGCCATCTCCAGAAGCCAGACGTCTGGTCAATACCACCTATGCAGCGATGCTGGCCGGGATTCATTCAGTGAAGCCGGGAGCTACCTTAGGCGATATTGGTTATGCGATTCAAACCGTTGCACAGCGTGAAGGCTATTCGATTGTGCGTGAGTATTGCGGTCATGGCATCGGCAAGGTTTATCACGAACAACCGAATATTCTGCATTATGGACAGCCGGGTCAAGGCATCAAGCTGGTGCCGGGTATGGTCTTTACCATTGAGCCGATGGTAAATATGGGTAAAGCTCGTGTCAAAGAACTAAAAGATGGCTGGACTGTGGTTACCACGGATAAATCGTGGTCTGCACAATGGGAACATATGGTTTATGTGACCGAAACCGGATTTGAATTACTCTCTCCATGGCCTGAAGGCACGGGTGATTATCCGGAAATTTAAAATTTTGACGGGATTTCTGTTAAAAACTTTTGACTTGCCAAATTTACAAGTTCATCGTTTTTGCTGACGAAAATATACAAAACACTACAGCAAAACAATGGTTTGAAAATAGAAGTCTGGTTAGACTGAGAATCAGCTACAAAGTTTCCTTTTTTATTCACTGTGCTGTAGTGACCTGTTTCTCTAGCTCATTTTTCCCCAAGAATGAGCTATTTTTTTGTCCATATTTTTATTAGCTATGGTTTAATTCTGCGACCAGATAGTCAATAAATACCCGGACTGCAGGCAGCAGACCGCGACGTGAGGGATAAACCGCATGAAAAATACCATGCGGTGCTTTCCAGTCAGGTAAAACCCGTACCAGTTCGCCACGTGCCACATACTGCTCTACCACGTTATCTGGCAATAAGGTCACCCCGCAGCTTGAAGCCGCAAGTTGCGCCAACATATTGAGGTCTGAACCCAATACAGTTGGACTGACCCGAATTTTCTTTTGTTCTTGCTGCTCGTTTTGTAAGGTCAGAAATTGTTCGGTATGATCTTCTGCCATGCTCAGAATCTTATGTTCAGCCAGTTGCTCGGGGGTTTTTAGCTCACCAAACTGATTGAGATAACCTTGACTTGCAAACAGATGCTGTTCAATTTTTTCAAACTGACGGATGACCAGATTCGGATCGTCATCCAGACTGGAGCGTACCCGCAGTGCCAGATCACAGCCTTCATTAATGATATCGACCCGGCGATTGGTGATCATCATCTGAACTTTAATTTCTGGATATTGCTTGAGGAAGTTTGGCAGAATTTTGGCGATTTCATTCTGGGCAATTAAAACCGGCAAACTGACTTTAATCGTACCACGCGGTTCGGTACTAAGATGATCGACCAGATCATGTGCTGCCTGTGCTGCATTTAACATGACTTGTGCATGGCGGTAAACGTTCATGCCAATATCGGTGACCGCAAAATGACGCGAGCTGCGTTGAATCAGGCGGACACCTAGACGTTCTTCCAAGTTATGGACACGACGGCTAAGCTTGGATTTAGGGATGTCTGTTGCACGTTCGGCTGCGCTAAAGCCGCCATGTTCCACCACCTGTGCAAAGCAGTAAAAATCATCAAGATCAGTCAGCATTCCAAAATTCCATTTATGCAACAATCTGCTGATTAAAAATTGATTGTTGCATTCTGTCAATTAAAAAAATATTGAAGTTACTAAAATTTAAAAGCCAACACACTCGATAATGTGATACATAGGCGCTTATTTATAATGTCTGTAATCTCATTACACCACAGCTAAGTGGTGATTCATTAAAAAAATTGCCATTCAATATATAAGCTTAGATAATAAATAAGTTTCGTATTAGCCGTCGATGTAAAGTTCAATCAGTTTGAATAATTATGCTAGGTTAAAAGGTATTTATTTTCTAAGCTCTAGCACTCATTTATGATTAAAAAAATTGTCTTAAGCCTATGTCTCTGTGTTTCTCATGTGGCTTTTGCTCAACAGATCGCCCTCAGTTTCGATGATGGACTAGACCCAGCCAATAACCCAGATGCTTGTCATATCAATAATGACATTCTAAATACCCTAAAACAAAAGCGAATTTTGGCTATTGTCTATCCAAGCGTCAGTAAAATTAGCACAGAAAAAGGGTTGCAGATGATTTCAGAGTGGGGGAAACAGGGGCATCGAATAGGCAATCATGGAAATTTACATCTTAACCTAAATAAAGATGACATTAGCTTGAAAAATTATTTAAAAGACATAGAGCAAGGACATCAAATATTTTCTACATTACCCGGATTTGTACCACGTTACCGATTTCCATTTCTTAAAGAGGGAAATACGCTAGAAAAAAGGGAAGGAGTACGACAATGGCTGATAACCCATCATTATCAATCGGGAACTGTTAGCATCGATGCGAGTGATTGGTATTACAATCAACTGTTTTTGCAGTATCAGCAAGCACAAGATCAAGAAAACCTGAATAAATTAAAACAAGCCTATCTGTTTCATTTGCTTGATCGAGCACAGTATTACGATAATTTAGCACAACAAACATTAGGACGTTCCCCCAAGCATGTGCTTTTACTTCATGTAAGAGCCATTAATGCGGCTTGGCTAGAAGACATTATTGATTTGTTTAAGCAACAGGGCTGGAAATTTGTTGATAGTGATAGCGCTTATCAGGATTCAATTTATAAAATTCAGCCACAAACTCTACCTGCGGGTGAAAGTATTTTATGGAATATTGCACAAATTTATGGGCTCGAGTCATTACGTTATCCAGCTGAAGATGCCCCCTATGAATATCCAAATTTGAAAAAATTTGGTTTAAGTGTGGCGCCTTAGATACGGCTATTTCACTTTAGAAAATCACGAGGTGTATGCTATAGACAGTAAGAGTTAGATAGTATTTAGGCTGTAACCAATATGATTAAGTGTCGCTACGTTTTCTAAATACCTGAATAATCATCATCGAACATGACACAGCATATGTCTTGTGATGAAATTATTTTTCTAGGAGCTGAATCAACTGTTGCACACCGTCAGTAGCCGTTTGGGTGATCTTGTGAAATTGTACCGGCAATTGTTGTTGGTCTGCTCTGGGGTCAATATAATAGGCCTGGCAAGATACCGGAATGTCATGAATCAATCCCGCCACTGGATAAACTTGCAGACTGGTGCCAATCACCACAAAAATATCGGCATCTTGTACACAATTTTGGGCTTCTGCATAGGCAGGAACGGCTTCGCCAAACCAGACCACGTGTGGACGCAGTGGATAACCTGCTGTGCAAAAGTGCTTGTTTAAATCTAATTCAGTTTCTTCAACCGGATAGAATTCGGTCGTACTTTGTGCATCTGGACCTGAGGTTTTAGCCAGTCGGATATTGCCATGAAGATGAATCACTTTGCTGCTGCCGGCACGTTCATGCAGATCATCGATATTCTGGGTAATGACATGCACATCATAATCTTGTTGCAGTTGCGCAATCTGGAGATGTGCAGTATTTGGCTCTGCCTCCAGAATATTTTTTCGGCGTGCATTGTAAAAGCGCTGTACCAGTTGCGGATCTCTGGCCCAGGCCTGCGGAGTGGCGACATCTTCAATCCGATACTGTTCCCAAAGACCATCGCTGTCACGGAAGGTATTGATGCCACTTTCTGCGCTCATACCCGCACCTGAAAAGACCACCAGTTTTTTCATTATTTTTCTCCTGAATATTTAAACTGCCGAAGTACTCGATTGTGAATTCTCTTTCAAGAAGACACCGAGTTCTCTGGAAAATTTTAGCGGTTCAGTCAGCAAGGGCGTATGACCGGATTTTTTAAAAATCACCTGTTTGGCTTGAGGCAGGCTTTCTGCAATCAGACGCTGTCCTTCAAAAGGATAGAGCCGGGATTGCGCGCCGCTAAAGAAAGTCACCGGACATTGAAGTTTGGTTAATGCTTCACGGTAATCCTCTCGATGATACAGATAATTGTTGATATACCAGGCCATGTAGTCCACACGGCTGGATGGCAGTAATAAACTTTGAAAGCGAGGTTGATGCAGTAAAAACTCAAATGCTTTAAGACTATAGGGATGACTGTTTTGCAGCTGGATAAAGCGCAGCCATAATGCGCCAATCTGTTGGCGTACTGTTTGATCTAGATCGCGAATAAATTGAATTTGCGGATGTGCAGCGAGGAGAACAGACAGTTGCTGCAAAATCTCCCTAAATTCGTCATGTTTTGGTCCAAACAGACCAAAAGCCCAAGTATCATCTACCGGTATTTTGGGTGTCTGATCAATATGCAAATAAGCCGTGATCCGTTTAGAAAAATGATCAGAGTGCAGACCATGCATAAGTGTGGTTGCCCCCATAGAGTAGGCAATGACTATGACTCGATCGAACTTGAGCTGATCTACCACTGAGCGCACATCCTGCCAATGACAGTTAATCGCATCCAGATTTGCTGGAATTTTACAGTCTTTGGATGCACCGAAACCACGCCATTCTGGAATAATAAAACGAAACCTGTTTTTATGCGGAGATAAAAAGGCCGCCCATTGCCAGCTCAACATGCCCAGACCAGACAATACTAAAACCGGTTGACCCTGACCGTATTCACGTACAAACAGCTGTTCGCCGTCTGGCATGCGATAAAAGGACATGAATATTCTCCTTATTTTTATCCCGATCGTTTATTTAAACTGTTTGAGTCGCGGAATAACGGTTTCCAGCCAGTGAATCCAGCCAAGTTCTTGATCAATGCCGAGTTGTAAAATCATTTTATGAATATACAGGGTGCGATCATTTTCATTAGCTTGGGCAAAGTCTTTGGCAAAAATTTGCTGATAGGTGTTGAGTTTTTCTTTGTGCAGGACTAAATGCCGTTCCAGTTCCGCTAATGTGTTGTTGCCACCAAGCTGCGCTTCAGCACGTAAGCGTACCATCAATTCTTCGCGCAACTGTGCCGGTGGGCTTTGCTGTATCATCCAGTGAGCCAATTCTTCACGACCGGGCAGTTCAACCTGATAGGTTTTTTTACGTGAATGTGCATCTTCTTCTTCGAGTGTTGAAATCCAACCCTGTTTTGACATGGCGTTCAGCTCTCGATAGATTTGCTGGTGGGTCGCATTCCAGAAGAATCCCATTGAGCGGTCAAAGCGCCGCGCCAGTTCTATTCCGGTACTGGGTTTTTCAATCAGGCTGGTCAGTAGCACATGCGATAAAGACATAAACGTCTCAAAAAAATGACTCGGGATTATTATGCAACATGTTGCATAAAAATCAATTCTGATTTATATATTAGTGCAACAAGTTGCATAATTCTGATCGATAAATGCAATATCTGATCAGCTGAATAAAAATAGCCAGCACACCAGCACGCTAAGGAGTTGAAATGTCTAAATATCCGAATTTACTTGCCCCGCTTGATTTAGGGTTTACCACACTCAAAAACCGGGTGCTGATGGGGTCAATGCACGTGGGGCTTGAAGAAGCACCCGGCGGATATGAGCGGATGGCAGCTTTTTATGCAGAGCGTGCCAAAGGTGGCGTGGCCTTAATCGTGACGGGTGGTATTTCACCCAATGATCATGGGGTGACGTTTCAGGGCGGCTCCAAGCTTGACAGTGTCGAAGAAGCTGAAAAGCATAAAGTGATTACCCAAGCGGTGCATGATGCAGGCGGGAAAATTGCCCTGCAAATTTTGCACACGGGCCGTTATTCCTATCAGGCAGAAAATGTTGCACCCTCTCCGATTCAGGCACCCATTAACCCGGTCAAGCCGCATGCCTTGAGTTCAGCTGAGGTTCAGCAAACTATTGATGACTTCGCCAATTGTGCCAAGCTGGCACAGTATGCTGGTTATGATGGCGTAGAAATTATGGGGTCGGAAGGTTATTTGATTAACGAGTTTATTGCAGCGCGAACCAATCATCGTGATGATGAATGGGGCGGCAGCTATGAAAACCGCATTCGTTTCCCGATCGAGATCGTGCGCCGTACCCGTGAAATGGTCGGTGAAAACTTTATTATTATCTATCGTCTGTCTATGCTGGATCTGGTGGAAGGTGGCTCAACTTTAGATGAAGTGGTACAACTGGCTAAAGCCATTGAAAAAGCCGGTGCCACGATTATCAATACCGGCATCGGCTGGCATGAAGCACGTATTCCGACCATTGCCACCAAGGTTCCTCGTGCAGCCTTTACCTGGGTTACCCGCAAGCTCAAAGGTCTGGTAAAAGTTCCTCTCATTACTTCTAACCGCATCAATACACCTGAGATGGCTGAGTATGTACTGGCTTCTGGTGATGCCGATATGATTTCCATGGCGCGTCCAATGCTGGCTGACTCTGAGTTTGTGCTTAAAGCTGAACAGGGTCGTAGCGATGAGATCAATACGTGTATCGGTTGTAATCAGGCCTGTCTGGATCATATTTTCTCGATGAAAATTGCCACCTGTCTGGTCAATCCACGGGCCTGTTATGAAACCGAACTCATCTTCAAAGACGTTGGCGAAGCGAAAAATATTGCCGTGATTGGGGCAGGTCCTGCCGGTTTAAGTTTTGCAGTCTATGCAGCGAATCGTGGTCATCAGGTCACGGTATTTGATGCGGCTGCACAGATTGGGGGACAATTTAATATTGCCAAAACCATTCCGGGCAAGGAAGAATTTTATGAAACCTTGCGCTACTTTAAACGTCAAATCGAGTTGCAGCCACGCATCAAGTTAAAGTTAAATCATACTGCCAGTTTTGCAGAACTTGAAGCGTCAGCATTTGATGAGATTGTCGTGGCAACAGGGGTAACCCCGCGTCAACTGGATATTCCGGGGATTGATCATCCAAAAGTCTTATCTTATCTCGAGGTGTTAAAAGAGCGTAAAGCTGTGGGACAGCGTGTGGCGATTATTGGTGCGGGGGGTATTGGTTTTGATACCGCGGAACTTCTGAGTCATGAAGGGGAAAGTGGCAGTATCAATCCAGAAAAATTCTATGATGAATGGGGCATCGATACCAAATATGATCAGGTCGGTGGTTTAAAAACTCCAGTTCTGGAAAAATCATCCCGTGAAATTTACTTATTGCAACGAAAAGCTGCTTCTGTGGGTTCTAGTCTGGGTAAAACCACGGGCTGGATTCACCGCACAGGGCTTAAACATCGTGACGTGAAAATGATTGCGGGTGCCAGCTATGACAGGATTGATGATCAGGGCTTGCATATCACCGTCAATGATAAGCAAATGGTGTTGGAAGTGGATAATGTCATTATTTGTGCTGGTCAGGAATCTTATACCGCCATGTTTGATGAGTTAAAATCTGCTGGTAAAAGTGTACACCTGATTGGTGGCGCCAAAGAAGCGGGTGAGTTAGATGCTAAACGTGCCATTCGTCAGGGGGCTGAATTGGCAGCGGTGATCTAAAAATATTAAAACCTGCTTTTTTTCCTCTCCTTTATTAAAGGAGAGGATTTATAAGAAAGAATCTCCCTTGTGAAGCAGTACTTCTCACCTTTAATAAAGGGGGAGCGCTCTGTATTTAAAATATCAAAACAAAAAAGGAACCTCAAATGAGCATCGAAACTACAAAAAAATCCATTGATCGTTGGCACGAGATGTTAGCAACCCGCGATATGTCGATCTTGAATGAGTTACTTGCTGAGGATGTTGTATTTCGCTCACCTGTGGCTTTTCATCCTTATCCTGGCAAACAGGTGGTCTTTTTTATTCTGAGCAATGTGATCCAAGTCTTTGAAAACTTCACTTATCACCGTGAATTTATAAGTGAAGATGGTAACAATGTCGTACTTGAGTTTTCTGCTCAGGTAAGCGATAAAAAACTCAAGGGAGTTGACATGATTCAGTTTAATGAAGAAGGTCAGATCATTGATTTTGAAGTGATGATCCGGCCTAAGTCTGGACTTGAAGCCTTAGCGGTACAAATGGGCCAACGGATGCAGTCATTCCAAGTTAAAACTTAATTCGAATTATTGATTCAAGTCGGCATGAAGTTTGTAAATCACAGCTAGTCGAACTAGAGAGGATGACAGATGAAAATGTTGCTTAAAAAATTGGGTCAGCTGTCCAGTGAATATCTGGATCGCTTCAGTGGCGCAGATGAACCGACCCTGTATTACCATCCAAATGGTGTTTTTTCAGGACTCATTGAACGCTTACCGCAGCTGCAACAAAAATATCGTCCTACGCCGTGGTTAGCCAATGCACACGCACATATTCTATATTTGGATCTTATTAAAAAACATACGATTAAACTTAAATATGATGTACTTGAACAGCTAAAAATGTCGGATGGCGGGATTACCGGTATTGCCTGGTATGGGCTGGATTTGCCAGCAAATACACCGACCATTGTCTTATTACATACCATCACCGGCTCTCCAGAGTCGATGCGTGAACTGGTACAGGATCTGCATAAACATACCGGTTGGCGAGTGGCCTTGTGTTTGCGCCGTGGGCATGCAGACCTGCCCATGCCTGTAGCTAAAATGAACCTGTTCGGCTCGACCCAAGATCTACGTGAACAACTGCTGTATATACAGGATAGATTTCCTCAGTCTGAGCTGTATGGGGTCGGATCTTCTGCGGGTACAGGCTTGCTGGTGCGTTATCTCGGAGAAGAGGGATCACAAACACCGTTAAAAGCGGCTTTTGCCTTATGTCCAGGCTATAACACCGAAACCGGATTTGCCCATGTACATCCGTTTTATAGCAAAGTCATGGCCAAAAAACTAATCAAACGCTTTATTCATCCTTATCAGGAAACCTGGCAAATTTATCCTTCCTGGAAGCAATTGCTGGAGGTAAAAGACTTATCGGAGTTTGAACAGCGTTATTATCAACTGGCCGGTTTTTCAGACTATGAGAGCTATAGTAAGGCCACGAATCCAATTTATGTATTTGAAAACATTAAAGTTCCATTAATGATTTTAAATGCGGAAGATGATCCGGTGTGTCATATCCAGAATCTGGAACCTTATAAAGAAAAAATTCGGGCAATGTCGAATATCATGGTGATTACCACCAAAAAAGGCAGTCATTGCGGATTTTATCAAGGTCTGATGCAAACAGAATCGTGGGCTACGCGATTAATGGCAGACTATTTGATGCACTTGTCTCGTAATTCTGCACCGACATCTGCTTAAAAAAGAGTAATAAAAAAACCCAGCAAAAGCTGGGTTTTTTTGATGAATTCTCTTGATTAATCAAGCGCTGGCATCGCTGCTGCAATGGCATCAGCCACAGCGTCTTCTTCAGATTTGTTTGAATCAGAGTTTGATTTAGGCGTTGCTGCAGGTTTTGAAGGCTCTGGAGCTGGATTGTTTTCTGACGGCGTTCTTGTTGGAGCTGGTGTAGCTTCAACAGGTTCAGGCTTCTTCACTTCACGACGAATTTCAGTCGTCGTGTTAGCTGTCTGTTCACGTTGAATTTCCACAGTTGTCTCTGGAACTTCTTCAATTACCGCTTCTTCTACCGGCTCAAGCGGTTCAAATTGTGCTGGTTCAGGCGTTACAACTTCAGGTGCTGGATTAACCTCAACTTGTTCTTCTTCTTTAGGTGCTTCTTTTTTTACACACGCAGTCAAGCTCAGGCCAGTCAGGATTACGGTACAGAGTAAAAATTTCTTCATCATCATTGCATCAAACAGAAAAGTGTGGAGGGGATTACACTATTATAGCAGCAAATTACAAGATAGAAATCATATGAACTTACAGTAATTTTTTATTGGAATTGCTGTTAGAATAGTCAATTGTTTATTGTTCTTTGAATTGATGCGGATTGACTTTGCTTTCTAGGTACAAGGTAAAGTAAAATTGCGCAACATTGCAGGCCGATTTAGGCTCGATTGTACGAGAAACCCAATGACCCATTTTATTTTCGTTACTGGTGGTGTAGTTTCATCACTAGGTAAAGGTATTTCAGCTGCTTCTGTTGCTGCACTTTTAGAAGCTCGTGGTTTAAAAGTGACCATGGTAAAAATGGATCCATACATTAATGTCGATCCAGGGACGATGAGCCCATTCCAACATGGTGAAGTTTTTGTTACAGAAGACGGTGCTGAAACAGACTTAGATTTGGGTTACTACGAACGTTTCTTGCGTCGTGCGAAAATGACCAAACTGAATAACTTCACATCAGGTCGTGTTTACCAAGATGTTCTGAACAAAGAACGCCGTGGTGACTATCTGGGTGGTACTGTGCAAGTTATTCCACACATTACTGACAATATCAAAGAGCGTGTCCTGCGTGCAGGCGAAGGCTATGATGTTGCGATTGTAGAGATCGGCGGTACAGTAGGTGACATTGAATCTCTCCCATTCATGGAATCTGTACGTCAGCTAATGGTTGAACTTGGTCATAAACGTACCATGTTAATGCACTTAACGTTACTCCCATACATTAAGTCTGCAGCAGAATTAAAAACCAAACCAACACAGCACTCTGTTAAAGAACTTCTGTCAATTGGTATTCAGCCAGACATTCTCATCTGCCGTACCGAGTACGATGTAGATGCAGATACTATCCGTAAAATTGCATTATTTACCAACGTTGAAGCACGTGCCGTTGTGGTATGTAAAGATGCACGTTCGATCTATCAGATTCCACGTACTTTCTACGAACAGAATGTTGATGATTTAATCTGCGAACGTTTTGGTTATAACGACCTTCCTGAAGCGGATTTAACCGATTGGGATAACGTGGTAGAAGCATTATTGAACCCAGAATACACCGTTCGTGTAGCGATGGTCGGTAAATATGTAGAACTTCCAGATGCGTATAAATCTGTGAACGAAGCACTTTTACATGCCGGGGTGAAAAACCGCGTTAAAGTCCAAATTGACTATGTCAATGCAGAAGAACTTGAAAGCCAGGACGTGAACGAAGTATTGAAAGATGCCGATGCGATTCTGGTTCCAGGTGGTTTTGGTGAACGTGGTACTGAAGGCAAAATGCAGGCGATTCAATTCGCACGTGAAAACGGTGTACCTTTCCTTGGTATTTGCTTAGGTATGCAGTTGGCTGTAATCGAATATGCACGTAATGTTGTGGGCATTAGCGATGCAACGTCGACTGAATTTAACCGTTCGACCAAATCTCCATTGATTGGCTTGATCACTGAATGGTTAGATGAGCGCGGTGAAGTTCAGCAACGTTCTGCTGACTCTGATTTGGGTGGCACCATGCGTCTAGGGGCTCAAAAATCTGAACTGGTTGCAGGCACAAAAACAGCTGAAATCTATGGTTCTGAAGAAATCATTGAGCGTCACCGTCACCGTTACGAAATGAACAACCGTTATATCCCATTGCTTGAAGAAAAAGGCATGAAGATTTCTGGTTATTCACCGGTACAGCATCTGGTAGAAACAGTTGAAATTCCTCAACATCCTTGGTTTATTGCGGTACAATTCCACCCGGAATTTACCAGCTCACCACGTGAAGGTCATCCATTATTTGCCGGTTTCATTGATGCTGCGAAAAAGCAGTACCAAAAAACTCAATAATCGGTATGTAGGACACAACTAGGAAGTTTAAATGTCGCAATTAAAACCACAAGAAATTGTACGTTTGGGCGATATACAAATGGCAAATCATTTGCCATTTGTATTATTCGGCGGAATGAATGTACTTGAATCTAAAGACTTGGCTTTTGAGATCGCTGAGACTTATGTCGATATTTGTACACGTTTGGGTATTCCCTATGTGTTCAAGGCCAGCTTTGATAAAGCCAACCGTTCAAGCTTGAACTCGTTCCGTGGCCCAGGCCTCGACAAAGGTCTCGAGTGGTTAGCTGACATTAAAAAACACTTTAATGTGCCAATCATCACTGATGTACACGAGCCGTACCAGGCGGCGCCTGTTGCAGAAGTGGCTGACATTATCCAGCTGCCGGCTTTCTTGAGTCGTCAGACGGATCTGGTGGAAGCCATGGCAAAAACCGATGCCATCATCAACATCAAAAAAGCACAATTCCTTGCACCACACGAAATGCGTCATATTTTGCATAAGTGTCTGGAAGCAGGAAATGACAAACTGATCATTTGTGAGCGTGGTTCAGCATTTGGCTATAACAATCTGGTTGTAGACATGCTGGGCTTCGATATCATGAAAGAAATGAATGTGCCTGTGTTCTTTGATGTGACGCATGCCTTGCAAACTCCAGGTGGCCGTGCCGATTCTGCTGGCGGACGCCGCGCCCAGATTACCACATTGGCGCGTGCAGGTATGGCAACCGGTCTTGCAGGTTTGTTCCTGGAAGCACATCCTGATCCAGAGAAAGCCAAGTGTGATGGCCCATGTGCATTGCGCATGTCTCAACTTGAGCCTTTCTTGGCACAGCTAAAAGAATTGGATACCTTGGTCAAAGGTTTCGAAAAGTTAGATACACACTGAGTTTATCACTCTTGCGCTGCCCTAAAGGCAGCTCATATTAATCAACTGAGGAATAGTTCATGAGCCAAATCGTTGACATTCGTGCACGTGAAATTTTGGACTCTCGTGGTAACCCTACCATCGAAGCAGACGTAATCTTAGCATCTGGCGTAGTTGGCCGTGCATGTGCACCATCTGGTGCTTCAACTGGTTCTCGTGAAGCTTTAGAACTTCGTGATGGCGATAAAGCACGTTACTTAGGTAAAGGTGTTAAAACTGCGGTAAATAATGTAAACACCTTAATCCGTGATGCTTTGCTTGGTAAATCTGTATTCGAACAAAAAGACATCGATAACACGATGATTGCTTTAGACGGTACTGAAAACAAAGAAAAACTGGGTGCAAACGCAACTTTAGCTGTATCTTTGGCTGCTGCACGCGCTGCTGCTGATGAAAAGAAAATTCCTCTTTTTCAATATATTGCAGACCTTCGCAACAACTCGATTTTGACCATGCCTGTACCAATGATGAACATCATCAATGGTGGTTCACATGCAGACAATAACGTTGATATTCAAGAATTCATGATTGAGCCAGTGGGCTTCACTTCATTCTCTGAAGCTTTACGCGCTGGCGCTGAAATCTTCCATTCTTTAAAATCAGTTTTAAACAAAAAAGGTTTAAACACTGCTGTGGGTGATGAAGGTGGTTTCGCACCAAACCTTCGTTCTAACGAAGAAGCAATCACGGTTATTCTTGAAGCAATTGGTCAAACTGGCTACAAAGCAGGTTCTGACATTATGCTGGCGCTGGATTGTGCATCTTCAGAATTCTACAAAAATGGTCAGTACATTCTTGCGGGCGAAGGCAACAAAGCGTTCACCAGCAACCAGTTCTCTGACTATTTGGCTGGCCTTGTAAACCAATACCCAATTATTTCAATTGAAGATGGTTTGGATGAGTCGGATTGGGAAGGCTGGTCTTACCTGACTTCGATTCTTGGCGACAAGATCCAGTTGGTAGGTGATGACCTGTTCGTAACGAATCCTAAAATCCTGCAACGTGGTATCAACGAAAAAGTAGGTAACTCGATCCTGATCAAATATAACCAGATCGGTACCTTGACTGAAACTTTAGATGCGATCTATCTTGCCAAAGAAAATGGTTACTCTACTGTGATTTCACACCGTTCAGGTGAAACTGAAGATTCAACCATTGCGGATCTTGCAGTAGGTACAGCAGCAGGTCAAATCAAAACCGGTTCACTTTGCCGTTCTGACCGTGTAGCGAAATATAATCAGTTACTTCGTATTGAAGAATTGACTAATGCTGCATATCGCGGTAAAGCTGAGTTTAAAGGTTTGAACTAAGCGACTTATGTCAATGTTAAATGTATTCGACTCGACTGCGAGTAAAGTACTGTTGGGCCTTGCGATCATTTTGATCGCAGGGTTTCAATATTTATACTGGTTTGGTGAAGGTGGTTATCATGATCATCAGCAGCTGACCCAGAAAATCCAGCAGCAAATGGAATTGAATGATGAGCTGAAAGAACGTAATCGCGTTCTGGCGGCAGAAGTCTACGATTTAAAGAATGGTATTGAAGCCATCGAAGAACATGCGCGTTTAGATCTTGGCCTGATTAAGCCACGTGAAACTTTTATTCAAATGAGCACGATCAGTACTCAATATAAACCCATCTATCTTAATCCAAATTCTAAAGTAGATCTGCGAACCAATGAGTCACCTGAGCCAACAAATACCCCGTAAATTATGGGTCATTCTTCCTGCTGCAGGTTCCGGTAGCCGTTTTTCTAAAACAGAACTCAAGCAATATCAGACGCTTCAACAACGAACTGTTCTTGAACATACCGTTGCACGTCTGAATCAATTGCCTTTGACTGGTTATGTATTGGCGATTGGTACACAGGACAATGTCGCAAAAACTCTGCCATTTTCCGATCTGGAAAAAGCACATTTTTGTTTGGGCGGCGCAGAGCGAGTGAATTCGGTGCTGAATGCATTAAATTATTTATCTGCAATGGCCTCTGAAGATGACTGGATCATGGTGCATGATGCGGCACGCCCTTGTGTCAGTCTGGATTGTCTTCAACAGTTGGTCAATACGGCAATTGCACAGGATCGGGCTGCGATTCTGGCGATTCCGGTACGAGATACACTTAAGCGTGTAGTCACCGGTTCTGATATTGAGGAAACGGTGGATCGCTCCATGCTCTGGCAGGCACAAACGCCGCAAATGGCCAAGCTGGGCACATTAAAACGGGCGATTGAACAGGCTTTGCAGGATGGTGCTAACATTACCGATGAAGCCAGCGCACTGGAACATATCGGTGAGCAGGTGAGTGTGGTGCAAGGGCGTTCCGATAATATTAAAATTACCTATCCGGATGATCTGGAACTGGCCAAGCTGATTTTACAAGCTCAGGCTTAAAAATATATTCGATAAAATTTAAATAAAAGCAGAATAAATCTGGCTATAGCGATCTATTCCCTATAGCTTTCACTTATAATTTTGCCATCATTCTTTTTCACCTTTTGGCCAATGATACCTTCACAGCAGTATCGGTTTTTACGTCATTCTTTGCGTGATGGACGTAGTATTAACCCGCAAGATTCCTCCCGGTGGACCAAGTTGCACCTTGATCCCTGGTTGTTGTGCTTTCTGGTTCTCAATGCAATCCTGGGGTTGATGGTGGTGTATAGCGCGACCTCTGAAGATTCCGGGATGGTTGTTCGTCAGGCGATCAGTTTCGGGATTGGTTTTGTGCTGCTATTTATCTGTGCGCAGATTCCACCGAAAGTCTATCAGGCGATCAGTCCCTACCTGTATGCCTTTGGCATATTCATGCTGCTCTTGGTGTTTGTGATTGGTGAAAAACGCCTGGGTGCAACACGTTGGATTACTTTGCCTGGTATTGGGAGTATGCAACCGAGTGAGGTGATGAAATTTGCCATGCCTTTGATGATGGCCTGGTATTTTGCACGTAAGCCATTTCCTCCCAAATTTGTACATATTGTCGGTGCATTAATTTTACTGGCTATACCATTTGTTTTGGTTGCACTCCAACCTGATTTGAATATTGGTTTGGTGGTTCCGGGTGTTTTTGTCTTGTTTTTAAGCGGGATGTCGTGGCGTCTGATTGTTGGTGCGGCAGCAGCACTGGCTGTGGCAGCACCAGTTTTATGGATATTCGTACTACAAGAGTATCAAAAGAAACGTATTACCACGATGTTTGATCCGGAGTCGGATGCATTGGGTGCAGGCTGGAATATCATTCAGTCCAAAATCGCCATTGGTTCAGGTGGTTCCACAGGCAAAGGTTATACTGAAGGGACACAATCGCATTTGGGTTATCTGCCCGAGCATCATACCGACTTTATTATGTCGACCTATGCCGAAGAATTCGGTTTTATTGGTGTTTTTCTGCTGTTCAGTTTATTTACTGCCATTATTATTCGTTGTTTGATGATTGGCTTAAACAGTTTTCATAATTTTGGACGTTTATATGCCGGAGCTATTGGACTGACCTTTTTCTTCTTTGTATTTTTAAACTCGGGCATGGTGAGTGGTATCTTGCCGGTGACTGGAGACCCATTGCCGCTCATGAGTTATGGCGGAACGGCGGTGATTTCTATGCTCGCAGGTATGGGAATTGTGATGTCGATTCATACCCATCGATAAATTATTCTAAAAGTCGGATGTGTTCCGGTTTTACAAATATTGTTAAGACATGCGGGTAAAGAAAAGTATCTTCATTACATTCATGCTCAATGTGGAAATTGCTTCCAAATGCAGAGTGATATAAGCGTACAACAAAAAGCAGAAATGGATAAACGATATAAAGAAGCCCTCAATCGAGGGCTTCTTTCGTCTTAAAACTTAACTGAAAAACCAGGTGTAATAGCCCCAGATCATCAAAGGCCAAGCCAAAAATGGACTAAATAGCCATTTCCAGAACCAGTGGCGAGGTACGAAACCGACACCATGTACAAAGCCTCCAGAAATACCAATCATGATATACATCATGGCACTATGGCTATATTCACCGTTGGCATCCAGCATTGCAGAGGGATGAACCAATAACACTGCGGCGAGAGGAAAAGCCAGCAGGCAGGAAATCATCATCGCAAATTTGTTTGGTTTCTTGTCTACAACGGTTTTCTCAAGCGCAGCTTCGGTCATATTTTATTCCTCGTCCAGGTCTTGGTGTTGTTCCATATAAATTGCAGCAATCACACTGGCAAAACACGCCATCAGTACACCCAGAATCCAGGCAAAATACCACATAATTTTGTCTCCTTAGTGCACAGCCTTAATACAGGCTGTGTGAATTGTCTTCAATATGTTTGTTGGTAATCACGGCCCACATCTTGTAATAACACCAAGTGGTATAGATCAGGATCAATGGAACAAAGATACCTGCCGCAACGGTCATCACGGTTAAGGTATTTTTACTGGATACCGCATCCCACATGGTCAGACTGACAGTCGGATTTAAGCTGGATGGCATCAGGAACGGGAACAGGGCAAAACCGGCAGTCAAGATTGCCCCGACGACTGCCAGAGAAGAACCCAGGAAGCTCAAGCCAGCCTTGTTTTTACCTGCAGCCAGTACAATGATGAATCCCCCTAGAATGCCGGCAATTGGAGCTGCCATTGTAATTGGATAAATCGAATAGTTGTTCATCCAGCCCGGATTGGCATTGGTCAGTACTTCTTTTGCTAATGGGTTGGCAACACCATTGGTGTCAAAAGGCATCACCAGGCTATAACCCTGGATGTTTCCAAAATACAACCATGCACCCGCAGCAAGGAAAGTCGCCAAGTAGACCAGACCCATGATTTGTGTCGCTTTGGCAGAGCGCTGACGTAAGTCACCATCGGTACGCAGCATCAGCCATGCACCACCATGTGCGCATAACATCGATAAACTGACCAGACCACACACAATCGCAAATGGATTCAGCAGGGCAAAGAAACTTCCTGTGTAGGTAGAACGTACGGTTTCATCCAGGGTAAAAGGCACACCGAGGAACATATTACCAAACGCTACACCAAAGACTAATGCCGGAACTGCACCACCAATCGCCAAGCCCCAGTCCCAGGAAGTACGCCATTTGGTATTTTCCAGTTTAGAGCGGTAATCGAAGCCGACCGGACGTAAGAATAAGGCAAACAGTACCAGTAATAATGCCCAGTACATGCCAGAGAAGGCTGTTGCATAAACCATTGGCCAGGCAGCAAATAAAGCCCCCCCGGCAGTAATGAACCAGACCTGGTTACCATCCCAATGCGGGGCAATGGTATTGATTGCAGCACGGCGCTCGTTATCATTTTTGCCCACAAATGGCATGATCGCCATAGAGCCCATATCGAAGCCATCGGTGAGGGCGAAGCCAATCAGCAATACGCCGACCAGTACCCACCAAATTATTTTGAGTAATTCATATTCGATCATGCTTGAGTCTCCCCATTTGCCTTTTCTGCTGCAAGCTTTTCAAAGTGGTATTTACCGGTATGCAGGGAACTTGGACCAAGGCGTGAGAATTTGATCATCAGATACATCTCGATAATCAATAACACCGTGTAGAAGGCTGCCAATGCCAGGATTGAACCCCATACATCGCCAGTACTTAAGCTGGAGGCTGAAAGATGAGTTGGTAAGACTTCACCAATCGTCCAAGGCTGACGACCGACTTCTGCTACATACCAGCCAGTTTGTGCAGCCACCCAAGGTAAAGGCAGTGCAAATAAGGCAAATTTTAATAACCAAGGTTTGTTTTCAGCATTGCGTTTCGCAACCGCAAAGGTAGCCAGAACAAAGAGAAGCAGCATCAAGAAGCCAGAACCGACCATGGCACGGAAGGCCCAGAACAGACTTGGTACGTGTGGAATAGTGTCTTTAGCCGCTGCTTTGATTTGCTCATCAGAGGCATCAACAACATTTGGTGTGTATTTTTTCAGCAGCAAGCCATAACCGAGGTCTTTTTGTGATTCATCAAAAGCCGCTTTAAGCTCAGGTGATTTATCTCCTGCACGGAGCAGCTCTAACTGTTCATACGCCACCATACCGTTACGGATCCGCTGTTCGTGCTGAGCAATCAGATCTTTAATTCCAGTCACTTGTTCAGTGGTGGAGCGGGTTGCAATCAGACCCATCACATAAGGAATCTTGATCGCATAGTCAGTGGTTTGGGTTTCTGCATTTGGAATCCCAAATAAGGTGAATGCTGCTGGTGCAGGATGCGTATCCCATTCTGCTTCAATCGCCGCCAGTTTGGTTTTTTGGACATCGCCCAGCTCATAACCTGACTCATCACCCAGTAAAATCACTGAAAGTGTAGACGCAAGCCCGAAGATGGCTGCAATGGCAAAAGAACGGCGTGCAAACGGCAAGTCACGTTTTTTCAGCATGTAATAACTTGAAATGGCCAGTACAAAAATAGCACCTGTGACATAACCGGCAGATACGGTATGCACAAATTTAACCTGAGCGACCGGGTTAAAAATCAGTGCAGCAAAGTCCACCATTTCCATACGCATGGTTTCGTAGTTGAATACAGAACCAACCGGGTTTTGCATCCAGCCATTGGCGATCAGAATCCACAGCGCAGACATGTTCGAACCTAAAGCGACTAGCCAGGTCACTGCCAGATGTTGCACTTTGGACAGGCGATCCCAGCCAAAGAAGAACAAGCCAATAAAGGTCGATTCAAGGAAGAAGGCCATCAAACCTTCAATCGCCAGCGGTGCACCGAAAATATCACCGACATAATGCGAGTAATAAGCCCAGTTGGTTCCGAACTGGAACTCCATGGTCAGGCCTGTGGTTACCCCTAAGGCAAAGTTAATACCAAACAGTTTTCCCCAGAACTTGGTCATGTCTTTATAGATTTCTTTGCCGGAAATCACATAGGTGGTTTCCATAATGGCAAGCAGAAAAGCCAGGCCTAAAGTCAGTGGAACAAAAATAAAGTGATACATCGCGGTCATGGCGAACTGGAACCGCGAGAGATCGACCACGCTTTCAGAAATCATCAACGTGTCTCCTGGATTTGGGAAGGATTGCCGGCGATACGCTCGGCGACTTGGTTGTCAAAATTTTTAGGAATCGTAGGTGCATCAAACCAGATGTTTTTAATGATCATCAGTAAAATAACTTTGATAATTAAAATGGCAGTTATTTCTCTAACTACTCTCTGGTTTAGATTTTTGGGAACTAAGCTCATTCGACTAAGCCTGTCTGTGACTTGTTGTATATTATTAATCTATTGTAACTAAAAAATAAATAGACGATACAGTTTAAATAAGCATATATTTATAAGATATTGAAAATAAATGAAATATAATTAAATTAAACAAAAAATATTCTAAATATTTTTTATTATTTTTTGTAAATTTTCAGATTTTAAATCCGACTAAAACAGTTATATTTATCTATTTAAATGTAAATTATTTTTATTCTGATTTGTGTGGTTTTATATTTTTTAATCTGATAGAAATGCTTGGTTTTAAAATAAAGAATAAAATTAATCAAACTATTTTGGTTGGTTTTATAAGGGTTGAATATCAGTGTCACAATCTTTCTCATCATTTTATATTGATAAAAAACACGCCAAAAAAAGAACATGCTGGAAACATGTTCTTTTTAAGCTTGGTGAGGGTGGCTAGACTTAGAAGTCGTAACGCATGCCTAGAGATAGACCAGTTGCATCTTCACCACGTTCACCAGCTACATTATTTGATCGCGCCTGACCCCATGGTGTTACATTTGAGTTTTCATCATTTAGTACGGTTGCCAGGTTTGCGTATACACGTACTGTTTTGTCTAAACGATGTTCTACACCCAGTGCCAATAATGTTGCATTCGCATCATCTGCATCTACATCACGATGGAACACTTGACCACGTAGATAGGTTTTTGGTGCAAATTTATAATCAGCTGCTACACCAAAAACATGTGTATCTTGTTTTGAAATCAATTTATCTAAATCGCTACCTTCGGCTGCCGCCAAGTCTGCTGCAGTACCTTGTTCATTAAATGTAGTGTATTGGTATAAAGCACCTAAATTAAATTCTGGTGTAATTTTGTAGGCTGCTGCGATACGGAAGCCATCACGTTCATTTTTTGAAGCTTCTTCTTCATAGTGTTCGTAAGCTGTAGCAAAATCAATAGCACCTTCTTTATAAGTTAAAGCAAGATCATATGCTTTATCTTTGTCTTTTGCGCCATCTTTAGATGCATCTGGGCTATTTGCTTCATGAAGTGACATTGCACCTAATACATTGAAACCACCGCCAAATTTTGGAGATTTATATTCAATGGTGTTGGCATTACGTTCATCAAAGCGCTGTTCACTCACACGTGTGACGTTACGAAGGTCGCCAACTTGGTCACCAAAGAAATTCACTGGACCACGCGCGACTTTAAACGGGCTGTCAAAGCGACCTACACGTGCTTGACCAAAGTCACCTTTTAAACCGACAAAGGTATCGCGAGTTGCGAAGTCAACACCACTATTATTAGCAGATCCACTAGCAAAGTTAATTTCTTGTTCAATTTGACCAAAAACAGTCATGCCATTTTCTAATTGTTGTTCAGCTTTAAAGCCTAGGCGTGAAGAGTTTGAAGAAAGACCAACTTCGTTATAATCTGCACCATCATCCAGATAATCTAAAGAAACGTGTGCACGACCATAAATTTTAACGTCAGCAGCAGCTGCCATGACTGGTGTTAAAATTGTTGCCCCAATTGCTAATGCAGATAACGTTTTTTTCATGTGTTGCTCCAATAAAGACTTTTTATTCATCGTCTTAAAACAAGTTTCAGTCATGTGTTGAAACATGTACCGCTCTATTGGTGCCAAGTATCGATTACAAATAAGACAGTAAGATTAAGGAAATATTTCAAATCTGTTAAATGTTGTATTTTGTAAGTTTTGTAATATTACACATTCAATTTTTTGTATTTAAAGATAATTTGGTTGCTATTATCTTAATGATTCGCATTTATTTCTAAAGTTTTATGCTTTAAGTAGAATAAAAAAATGGAGCCGAAGCTCCATTTTTTTATTCAGTTAAACTTAAAGTGCAGCTTTGATTTTTTCAGCCAGCGCTTTAATTTTTTCCTGATCACCCATCTGGGCAGCATGTTTACCCAAGTTGTGCAGAGAAGTCGGCACTAGATGAAAATGAATATGTGGTACAGTCTGGCCAGCAGCAGCACCTGATAATTGCATCAGGACAATGCCGTCAACGCCCAAACCTTTTTCAATTGCTTTCGCAACCTTCTGTACAATTTGAATCGTATAGGCCGCAGCTTCAGGATCTAGATCCAGTAAAGTGATGGCTGGTGCTTTCGGAACGACCAGAGTATGACCATCTGCTTGCGGCATGATGTCCATAAATGCAAGAACCTGGTCATCTTCATACACTTTAATCGCAGGAAGTTCACCGCGTAGAATTCGTGCAAAAATATTCTGATCATCATAAGTCATAAGTACATTCCTTGAGCGTTATTGAATTGAATTATTTACAGTTCAATTCTTTCTGACGATCTTTGATCACGTCAAGACGCTGTTGCTCTTTTTCCGAGAATTTTGGCTTGGTTGTATAGCAATTGTCATTGCCGAACTTCGCTTTTGCTTCTGGATCTTTAAAACAGAATCCTTTAGACGCATAAATCACGTCATGATCATTTTTCAATTTTTTGCATTCCTGTTCAGATGCAAGAACCGATGTTGAAGCCCCGAACAAAGTTGCTAAGCCAATTAATGCTGCAACAGAAAATTTCTTCATGCGAGTTTCCTCTGGGTTATCCACTATATGTGCCTGCCTACTAGTCACAATATGAGGTTTTGTTATCATTATTCAATGGCGAGATATTACTCGATGGTAATATTACTCCATGATTCATACATTTTCACGGCACTGGAAAAATCACTGTTTTTATCCGATAGATCACTGGCCGCCTGAATTAGATTCTGGGTTAATGATAGCACAGGCGCAGACAGTTTAGCCTCACGCGCCAGATCGATTGCGATGCCGGTATCTTTGGCCAAGAGTGGCAGGGCAAAGGTTACAGGAAAACTGCGATTTAAAATACGCTGTGGTAATACGGTTTCGGTCACCATGCTTTTACCACTTGAAGCATTAATACAATCCAGTGCTTCATTCAGGTTGACTCCATGTGCTTTCAGCGTAGTAAAGCCTTCTGCGACCGCACACAGGTTTACAGCCATTAACATATTATTCACGGCTTTCACTGCAAAACCTGCGCCAGATTCACCGACATGCTTAATCAGTGTGCCAAAAGCCTGCATCGCAGGAAGGGCTTTTTCAAAACCTTGGACATCGCCGCCTACCATCACTGTCAAGGTGCCATTTTCAGCACCAATGGTTTGACCGCTGACCGGTGCATCCAGAAAGATCGCACCACGTTCAGCCAGTTGTGCTGCCAGTGTTTGCGCGGAATCCGGTACACCACTGGTACAGTCGACCCAGACTGAGCCGGATTTAAGCGACAAATTTTCCAGAAGTTGTGCTACATCGGCACTGGTCGGCAAACATGAAAAGATAATATCTGCCTGAACGGCCTGTTCTAGCGTAACGGCTTGGGTGCCATATTCAGCAGCATGTTGCTCTGCTTTGTCAAAATTGCGGTTCCAGACATAGACGGTATCAAACCGCTTGGGTAAATGTGCCGCCATACGATAACCCATGGCACCTAAACCGATAAATGCTACTGACTGAATCATGCTGTATCCTCTGAATATGTAAATAAATTTTAATGTTTTTTGGCGATGCTGACGCAGATGCGCTAAGCATCAAGACGTGTAGAGCGCTGCGCCAGCCAGGTCGTCATTTTGGGCCAGAACGTATTGGCTGTTTTCTGGTTGGACATCAGGCCCAGATGACCACCCGGAATCAGAGTAAACGTCTTATCCTGGCTACTTGTCAATTCTATCAAAGGCTTAGCTGACTGTTCTGTGACAATCTGATCGGTTTGGCCGGCACCGACCAACAGCGAGCAGCTGATATTCTTAAGGTCAACAGTACGACCATTTAAGGTGATTGAACCTTGTTTTAAAGGATTTTGCAGCCACAGATGTAAGACCATGTCCTGATTAATCCCGCCCGGATAATCAATCATCTTATTCAGAAAATTTCCCATGGTGGCATGTTCATAGACATTTTCGACATGATCCAGATTCAGCAAAAACTGCTTCTGGCTTTTTAGCCAGCCGATCGGATCCAGTAATTTAAAGCCCAAGGCATTCACAATGCCGGGCGTATGAATATATTGCTTTGGAATATGACCCTGATGAATGGCCTGTTGCAGATTTTTATTTTTAGAAATCAGTTTATTGGTGGTCGAAAACAGTTTGCCGACCCGTCCTGATGCATAACTGTCGATGGGGCTGCCAACGACCATCAAATTTTTGACATGTTCAGGCGAATGCAAGGCGGTATAAAGCGTGACAAATACCCCAGCCATACTCCAGCCGTGTAGGGAAATGAACTGACTGTTCGAATGCTTGCAGATGGTTTCAATAGATTGAGGAATGGCTGCATCAATAAAAGACAAAAAGTTTAAATGACGATGTCTAAAGTTAAAACGTTTCCATTCCACCAGATAGACATCAAAACCGCTATGCTGAAAATGTTTGACCAGCGAACGATAGGGATACAGATCATAGATATCCATATTGATGGCGAGAGGGGCGACAAATACCAATGGCTCCTTGTATTTCTTCTCGGGTGAGGCGTAATAGCGAATCTTGCAAAACTCGGTGCTGGCAATATATTCAAAAGGCGTTTTTTGCGACAGAATCAGAGAGGAGGCATTAAACATCCGGGCACTGAAATGTTTCAATTTTTTTTGCTGGCGCTGAAAGTTTTGTTTTAACTGAATCATGTAAATAAAATATCCGTATCCGGGGAAGGATTGATCGAAGTCTAAGCAATAATTGCTTATTATGCCTTGACCTGAAATAGCATAGGCGCTCAAAATGTTGGCAATTTTTTACAAAAGGCAGCCTTAGGGCTGAGGTAGAGCGATGAGCCAGCAAGACGATATTTCATATCAATTAGAAACTTTAGCCATCCGTACAGGTCATACCCGTAGCTTTGAGGGTGAGCATGCTGAACCCATTTTTCTAACATCGTCATTTGTTTATGAAAATGCCGCCGAAGCTGCTGCGAAATTTTCAGGTCAGGAACCGGGCAATATCTATTCTCGCTTTACCAACCCAACCGTTGCCATGTTTGAAAAACGTCTGGCGGCACTCGAAGGTGCAGAGCGCGCCGTTGCTACCAGTTCAGGTATGGCTGCCATTATGGCAGTGACCATGGCTTTTTTGAAAGCAGGTGATCACGTCATCTGCTCACGTGCAGTCTTTGGTTCGACTGTTTCGCTATTTGAAAAATATGTCGCAAAATTTGGGGTTAGTGTCGATTTTGTAGATTTGACCGATCTTGATGCATGGAAAAATGCCATCCAGCCTGAAACCAGATTACTGTTTGTTGAATCTCCATCAAACCCGCTTGCAGAAGTGGCTGACATTCAGGCACTGGCTGATATTGCCCATGCCAATGATGCTTTACTGGCAATTGACAATAGTTTCTGTACACCAGTGTTACAACAACCCCTCAAATTTGGTGCAGACCTGGTGGTGTATTCTGCGACTAAATATCTGGATGGTCAGGGCCGTGCCTTAGGTGGAGCCGTGGTTGGAAACCATAAACTGCTGGAAGAAATCTTTGGTTATGTGCGTACCACAGGTCCTTCAATGAGTCCGTTTAATGCATGGGTATTCCTGAAAGGCTTGGAAACGTTACGTTTACGTATGCGTGAGCATTCAGCAAGTGCGCAGCAACTGGCTGAATTTCTGGATCAGCATCCAAAGGTAGAGAAGGTTTATTATGCCGGTCTGCCTGCGCATATCGGTCATGTGCTGGCAGTGAAACAGCAGACGGGTTTTGGTGGCATTGTGTCTTTTGAGGTGAAAGGCGGTCGTGAAGCCGCTTGGACGGTGATTGACAATACCCGGTTTATCTCGATCACCGGTAACTTGGGGGATGCGAAATCAACCATTACCCATCCGGCAACCACCACACACGGTAAATTATCGCCTGAAGCCAAAGAAGCAGCAGGTATTCGCGAAGGTTTAATTCGTGTTTCTGTTGGTTTAGAAGAGATTGGTGATATTATTCGTGATATTACTCGTGGTTTAGATCTTATCTAATTTTATAAATTTATGTTCGGAGATATTTATGAACATTAATATGTTGATGCAGCAAGCTCAGCGCATGCAAAAAGAAGTTGAAAACAATGTAAAAAAAGCCAAAGAAGAGCTGGCACAAACTGAAGTGCATGCCGAAGCGGGCGGTGGTTTGGTCAAAGTCACCATGACTTGCCGCAATGTGGTGAAGCGTATCGAAATCAACCCTGAATTACTTCAGGATGATCCAGACATGATTGAAGACCTGATTGCAGCTGCAATGAATGATGCAGCACGTCAGGCAGAATTGGTCTCTGATGAAAGAATGAAAGCAGCAAACTCGGGTATGGGTTTACCACCGGGTCTGGCAGGTATGTTCTAAGGAAGAATGCGCAATGTTTAGTGATCGTTTTGATCAACTGGTTCAAGCATTACGCATTTTGCCAAGCGTTGGGCCGAAATCGGCTCAACGTATGGCATTGCATATGATCATGAAAAATCGTGAAGGTGCAATTGGTCTGGCGCATGCGTTGACTGAGGCGACCAACTACATTCATGAATGCTCAGTCTGTCATTCATTGACTGAAGATGAAGTGTGCAATATCTGTACGTCGCTAGATCGTGATGATGAATTGCTCTGTGTGGTGGAATCACCTGCAGATGTTATGGCGATTGAGCAAAGTGGCAGCTTTAGAGGGAAATACCATGTACTGGGCGGGCATTTGTCACCGCTCGATGGGATTGGTCCTGAAGAAATTGGCATTCCGTATTTGTTGCACCGTTTGGCCAATGGTCAGGTGAAGGAAGTCATTCTCGCTACTAATGCGACGGTAGAAGGTCAGGCCACGGCACATTATCTGGTGGAAGCCAGCAAGCATTTGCCGATCCAGATGACTCGAATTGCCCAAGGTGTACCACAGGGTGGTGAACTGGAATATGTCGATAGTCATACCTTGAGTCAGGCCGTACATAACCGGATGCGCATGAAGTAAGATAGACTTAAAAATCTTGTTAGTTTTAATATAAAAAAGATATTATTTAAAATCCAGAGCCTAATAAATAAGGGGTATTTTTGCTAGATAGAGCAGAATTAGCGTTATTTTTTATACAAAAATTCTATAGATCAGTTAATATGGATCTATCGAGAATCTAATTTTAGACTCAGTCTTTATGTTTCAATTTATTCAACATCAAAACGATTTATACCCTGTGCTGAACCTGATGGATCAGAGTTCTGTTTACGGGCTGGATACCGAATTTATCAAGGTCGATACTTTGTGGCCGAAACTGGGTGTGTTTCAGATCAATGTAGACAACAAGGTCTATTTGCTGGATGGAACCACCCTGGATCTGACTGAGTTCTTCAATAAAGTTTTTAACGCCCAGCAGAATATTTTTCATGCTTGTAGCGAAGATATTGATCTGCTTTATCACTATACCCAAAAGAAATCACTGACCAATGTGTTTGATACCCAGGTCGGTATGTCTTTTCTGGGGCATGGTCTGCAAGTCAGCTATCAGAATGCGCTCAAACAGATGCTGGAAGTCGATATCGAAAAAGACCAGACCCGTTCTAACTGGCTGGCACGTCCTTTAAGTTCAGAACAATTACTTTATGCGGCCAATGATGTGCATTATCTGGTCAAGCTGTCTGACAAAATCAAACAAGAGCTGGATACGAAATACCTACTGGATTTTGCCTTGCAAGACTGTCGTTTCTTGACTCAGGAAATTGGTGAAGATACACCAACGGCCTTGTTATATCAGGATGTGGGGAATTATCGCCATTCACGCCGTCAGCTGATGCAATTACAGCAATTGATGGTCTGGCGCGATCAGATTGCCAAAGCACTGAATCAGCCACGTAGTTTTATCTTAAAGAATGTCAGTATGATTGATCTGGTCGAGAAGTTCCCGCGCAATAACTTCCAGTTGAGTCAAGTCAAAGATATCCGTTCAAATGTGGTTCGTGAACATGGTAAAACTATTTTAGATTTATTGAAATTCTTGCCGGAACCGGAAAGCTGGCCGTTACGTCTGGCGCGTCCAATCCGTCATTCCTCCAAAGATATCGGCGAAAAGATCGATAACATCATTCAAAATGTAGTCGATGAAACTTCAATTCCAAAAGAAGTGCTGATGCGTAAAAAATGGCTGAATGCCTTGTATCAGCATGTGGTCTTTCAGAAGGATGAGCAGGATCTGCCGGATTATCTGCTGGGCTGGCGCTATGAACTGTTAACCCAGCCACTGATTCAGGTGCTGCATCAAGATGAATCTTATTTATCGACCCAGATGAAAGTCAGCGAGTGATCGCTTGCAGGATTGGTTAAAGATAGAGCAATTATACAAAATCACGACTGATGCATGAGACGTGGCTAATGTTTCTGTCTTTTTTTTGATGTATCCTTGCGGATGTTTTTCCAGAAAAGTCGTTTGAAACATGCAAGTGTCTATCTACAAATCCAGCAAAAAAAGTGAAATGTATCTGTATGTGGCGCGTCCTGCGGATGAAAGCGAAGCTGAAACATTCGAGCCACTCAGCGTATTGTCTGAGCCCGTACAAGCCGCATTTGGACGTGCGACTTTTGTCATGCATCTTGAACTGAGCGAATCGCGTAAACTGGCACGTGCCAATGTATTGCATGTGATGGATTCTATTGCTACACGTGGTTTCTTTTTGCAAATGCCGCCAGAAGGCTTGATTGATCCGAATGCAGTCGCTCCAGAAGGATTGCGTGGCGCTTAATGTTAATTCAGGAGTTGTGAAATGAATGGTTATGTTGCTGTCTTAGACTCAATTCCTGAACAGAGCATTGCTGTTGCGGTTTATCTGCTGGGCAGCCTGATTGCTTTATGGTGCTGGTATGGCGTAACCAAGCGACTGCCTAAGCCGCTAGGTGGTTTTTTGTGGATTTTAGGCTTTGCCATTCTATTGACACCGACGGTATCCGAGGGGCCGAATGCCTCTATCGCACCTGCAATCTTTGGCTTGCTGTTTGGTGTGTTGACCAAAGAGCAAGCTCTGATTTGGATTAATGCGTCACTTATTTTATTTGTCATTGGGATTGGATCTGTGATTGGCTATTGCTGGTCGACCTATGTGTCGAACAAGGGCAATCTTCGTGTTCACAAGAAAAGTTCACCGTTGTAAGTAAAAAAATAAGGTTAAATCATGTCTGCTGATCATCAACAATTTTCAGGTACAGCTCAGTACATTGCGACTGACAGTTTAAAGTTGGCGGTTAAAGCTGCCCGTAGTTTACAAAAGCCGTTATTGGTCAAAGGTGAGCCTGGTACAGGGAAAACTTTATTGGCTGAGCAGGTAGCAGAAAGCCTGGGCCTAAAACTGATCACCTGGCATATCAAGTCCACCACCAAAGCACAGCAAGGCCTGTATGAATACGATGCGGTGTCGCGCCTGCGTGATAGTCAGCTTGGTGATGACCGTGTCTATGACATCAAGAACTACATCAAGCCGGGTAAACTGTGGGAAGCATTTACCAGCGAAGAACGTTGTGTCTTGCTGATTGATGAAATTGATAAGGCAGATATCGAGTTTCCGAATGACTTGCTACATGAACTCGATAAAATGTCGTTCTATGTGTACGAGACCGGGGAAACCATTACCGCAACCCAGCGTCCAATCGTCATCATTACCTCAAATAATGAAAAAGAATTGCCCGATGCATTCCTGCGCCGTTGTTTCTTCCACTATATCGAATTTCCGGATGAAGCGACCATGCGCGAAATCATCGATGTACATTTCGAGAATATCTCTGCCACATTGGTCAATGAAGCCTTGCAGGTTTTCTTTAAATTGCGCCAGATTCCGGGCTTAAAGAAACCCCCATCAACGTCTGAGCTGATTGACTGGCTCAGCCTGCTTATGGCTGACGACATGCCGGAAGATATTTTGCGCAATACCGATAAATCCAAAGCGATTCCACCCTTGTACGGCGCCTTGATCAAAAATGAGCAAGATGTACAGTTGCTTGAACGTCTAGCCTTTATGTCACGTCGTTAAGGGAGAAACACGCATGTTTGTGCGACTGTTTTATACCTTACGCAAATATGGCGTACCGGTCTCAACCCGTGAGCTGATCGATTTGAATCAGGCGGTTGCGGCTGGACTGGTCTTTGCCGATCAGGATGAGTTCTATCAGCTGGCCAAAACTGTAATGGTTAAGGATGAGCGCTATTTCGACAAATTCGATCGCGCCATGAAAGACTATTTTGATGGTATTCAGAGCTTTGATATTGATGAACTGCTGAATCAGGTGCATAAGCTGCCCAAAGACTGGTTCGATCTTGAACTGCTTGAAAAGCATTTGACTCCTGAACAGCGCGAAGAGCTGAAAAAAGCCGGATCATTAGAAGAACTGATGAAAATGCTGGAAGAGCGCTTGCGCGAACAGCATAAAAAACATCAGGGTGGCAACAAGATGATTGGTACCGGCGGCACTTCGCCTTTCGGTGCTTATGGCGATCATCCGGAAGGGGTGCGTATTGGTGGACCGGGACGGAAACGCTCTGCGGTAAAAGTCTGGGAGCAGCGTCAATATCGCAACCTCGATGATGAGCAGATTCTGGGAAGTCGCCAGATGCAAATGGCACTGCGCCGTTTGCGTAAATTCGCGCGTCAAGGAGCAGCCGAAGAGCTGGATATCGATGGCACGATTCGTGAAACCGCCAAGCAGGGTATTTTAGACGTACAGCTGGTGCCTGAACGCCGTAACCGCATTAAAGTCTTGATGCTGTTTGATGTCGGCGGTTCGATGGACTCGCATATTGCCCAGTGTGAAAAGCTGTTTAGCGCAGCCAAAACCGAATTTAAAACCCTGGATTATTTTTATTTCCATAACTGCCTGTATGACTATGTCTGGAAAGACAATATCCGTCGTTCCAGTTCACGCATGAATACCTGGGATTTACTCAATACCTATGGTCGCGATTATCGGGTAATTGTGGTCGGTGATGCCAGTATGGCGCCTTATGAAATCACCTCGGTCGGCGGCTCGGTTGAATATATGAATGATGAAGCAGGACAGGTCTGGCTACAGCGTCTGCGACAGCATTTTGATAAAACCGCATGGCTGAATCCCGAAGAAGAAAACTATTGGCATTACACGCATAGCATTGGTTTAATTAAGCAAATCTTTGAAGATCATATGTTTCCAATGACTTTGAAAGGCATTGAAGATATGACCAAATATCTCGCGCGTTAATTTTATTTTTCTGTTAGTGGCTTTATCTATAATTATGAGTGGGTTAACCACATTATTTTAGGATAAAGTCATTTGTTGTACATTCCAAAGTTCAGGAATTATTATGGCTCATCAAATTAATGGTATTGCTTTACCCAATGAGGACGGCTTTTTTGGTCAATATGGCGGTCAGTTTATTCCGCCCGATCTAAAACAGGCGATGGACGATATCAATGTCGCTTATCAGGAAATCCGCCATACTCCAGAATTCCAGAACGAGCTTAAAGACCTGTTTGCCAACTATGTGGGTCGTCCAAGTCCTTTATTTCATGCCAAGCGTCTGTCAGATCAGTTAGGCGGTGCACAGATTTATCTGAAACGTGAAGATTTAAATCATACAGGTGCACACAAGATCAATCATTGTCTGGGTGAGGCTTTGCTGGCCAAATACATGGGCAAGACCAAAGTCATTGCAGAAACTGGTGCGGGTCAGCACGGCGTCGCATTGGCAACTGCCTGTGCCTTGGTTGGGATTCCATGTGAAATTCACATGGGTCAGGTGGATATTGAAAAAGAGCATCCAAACGTCGTAAAAATGAAGATTCTGGGTGCGCGCCTGATCTCTGTGACGCGTGGTACAGCAACCCTGAAAGATGCAGTTGATAGTGCATTTGAAGAATACTTGAAAGACCCGAAAAATTATATCTATGCCATTGGTTCGGTGGTGGGGCCGCATCCATTTCCAATGATGGTACGTGATTTCCAGTCCATTATCGGTGATGAAATCAAAGTGCAAAGTAATGACCGTTTTGGTGCAAACCCGGACTATGTGGTGGCCTGTGTTGGCGGTGGTTCCAATGCAGTGGGTGCATTTACCGCGTTTTTAAATGAACCGGAAGTAAAGCTGGTGGGCGTAGAGCCGGGAGGTCATGGCCTGGACACCGATATGCATTCGGCGACCTTAACACTGGGTAAACCAAGTCAATTGCATGGTATGGCCTGCTATGTGCTGGAAGATGAGCAGGGTGAACCTTTACCGGTACATTCGATTGCTTCTGGCCTGGATTATCCTGGTGTGGGGCCGCAACATAGTCTGCTTAAGGATTTGGGCCGGGTCGAGTACACCACCGCCACCGATCAGGAATGTCTGGATGCTTTCATGACCTTGTCGCGTGTAGAAGGTATTGTGCCGGCTTTAGAGAGTTCGCATGCAGTGGCCTGGGCAATTCGTGAAGCAGGCAAATTGCCAAAAGAAGTCAAGATCGTGGTCAATCTTTCTGGTCGTGGTGATAAAGACTCGGATTATGTGGCAGAAAAATTAGGTCTAAACTGATTTTATCCAAAACACGAGTATAAAAAATCCCGGTTATATACCGGGATTTTTTATACATTCAATCGAAGCTTGATCTTCAGTTATTTAAATGCGCTTCAAATATTGGAGAGAAAGCCAGAGATGCTTTTAACCTGAAATATATTGCTGTAATTGATCAATCAGTTTGCGTTGGTCATCCATTGCTGCTTTGACCAAATCTCCGATTGAAATCAGACCAAGCAGTTTTTCATCTTCTACCACTGGCAGATGCCGTAGATGGCGCTCAGTCATTAAGGCTAAACAGTCTTCTACAGTCGTCGAGGTATTTACGGTAATCACTTTAGAGGTCATGATTTCATTGACTGTGGTATCGAAAGAGGTTCTTTGCATCAGGGCGATTTTACGGGTGTAATCCCGCTCCGACAAAATCCCTACCACGTTATCTTCATGCGTTACCACAAGTGCCCCGATTCCTTTATCAGCCATCAAGGTGATGGCCTCTAAAACAGTAGAATCTGGACGGATGGTATAAATAGCTTGATGCATTTTTTCATTCAGCACCTGTGCCACATTGGTCATGCTTCATCATCCTTACTGGTCAATTTATTATTAATCCTAGAGTATGCCTTCAACCTGAACATCTCTAAGTGTTTAGGTTTTAGTCTTTATAAATAGCATGTTATTTACGCAATGTGCAGTCTTTGTTGTGAAAAAAATAGGTGACGCATCTGTGCAGTGCTCAGTTTAAGTCTGGTGCCATTGGTATTGCACAGGGCTGGGGTGACATTCAGGCGCGACAAGGTCGGCAATAATGCATTTTCAAAATCTTCAGAATTGATTTTACGCGGAGCATAATCAGGCCAATGTTGCTGGGCATAATTTTTGGCATCGAGAGGATTTAGCCAAAACGGGAAAATACAGTCTTCCTGATCACGCATCATTGCCCAGCCTTTATGATATGCGCCCCATAGCTCGCCACAATTCCTTAAAGATTTCAGCATGGTGATCTTGAAAAGGGATTCTTTACAGATCGGATCAATTTGAATAATTTTTCGTGGTTTCATTAGAATAAAGTGCTATTGGATGTCAGACCCTATTCTAGGAACTTTATAAGTAATTACTGTTTCAGCTTTGCAAGGATTGGTAAGAAAATATGTATTTATTGCTATTTATCGAAAAAAAGGCTGAAAAAAACGCCACCTAGGTGACGTTTCATTATGCTTGCAGGGTGGCCATGTTCTGCCAGTACTGCGCTTTGAGTGAATCCCGTTCTACACGGAAACCTTGATAATAAAGTTCTGCTAAAAAAAGCGCTGCTTTACCATGACCTGCACGAGCTGCATCTTCAAGCTGTTTTACCGCATCCACAAAGTTCATTTGGGATTGGATGGTATTCACGGCATCTGCATACAGATGTTCCAGATCGTGTTGAGAGAGTTGTTGTATCATATAAAAACTCCTTAATTTTAATTATGATTACAGGACAGACTAATCAGTCTAAATACAAATATAACTTAGTATTGTTAAACTAATATTACAAAATAATGGAAAAGTCAACTATTCGATTTTATTCGTTTACTTTAGTTATAGTTTACATGACTAAACTATACACACTTATAAATATTATTAAGATAAATTGTAAATAGAGATCAAACAATAAGGAGAAAGCCATGATGACAAGAACTTTAGATGGTGTAAATTTTGATATGCCACCAACTGCTGGGCAAATCCTTGAACTTGCACATTTGCATCGCAAGAAACTGGATGACGCTATATTTAGTAAATATACGCATCTAGGTAATTATGGACTGGCACAACGTAAAGAGGTGTATGACTTTACCCGTGCTCTGGACGTCAATCAGCGTGAGCAGTTCTATAAACTCTATAATGGCGAGTTGGTTCGAATTGCAGATGAAGATCGCCTGCATCCCCCTGAAGCAGAAGCGGGGTTAAGTAAATTTGCTGTTGCACTGGTATTGGTGATTGTAGCATTGGTGCTCTATTCCACTATTCTGAGCAGAATGATGAGCTAATCCGCAGAGTCGTGGATTTTAGCCCTGCTAAATATGGCGCTACTGACTTGAACTTATATAAGCCTAACCATACACTACCTTTAACTTGAGGTAGTGTATGTCTATAGATACAGAAAAGTTAATTCAATGGTTCAGCAGAATCAAGCTGGAACAGATTTATAATATTGTTGTCATTTTTATGGTTGTGGTAATTTTATTTTTAGCCGCATTGGCTCTCTATCGTCCGCTTAGCATCTCTCAAATCACCCAGATTCGGCAACTTTCTGAACAGCAAAATTTGCCCCAAACTCAGGATCTGGCACTGGCTCTATTAGAGCAGCAGCATATCCGTCGTGGGCAGTATCTTAAATTGATGCAGGCCTATCAGCAGGAGTCTCTGCGGGCGCGTCAGCTGCCACCGCTCTCGGTGGAGATGCCTTAGGCACAGGGTTTGCTGGCAAATTGAAATTGGCATCCATTAAATTCTGCTCCAAACGCATTTTCAAGGCATCTTTATCCAGTTCTTTATTGACCACGACCAGCGTTAGGCGGTCTGGATGTAAATGTTTGCGTATTGCATTTTGCACATCCTTTGCGCTAATTCTGGCTAGACGTTCCGGATAACTGGATAAATAATCATTTTGCTCACTATAAAAGCCCATATTGCCTAACTGGGCATTAATGGTGGCATTGCTGCTGTAATTGTTAGGGAAGGCGCGCAGCATGCCTGCTTTGGTTTCTTCCAGACGTTGAGTGTCAATCGGTTGGCTGACAAAATTGATAAATGCCTGATGTGCAATCTGAATACTCTCTAGTAGCTGATCCTGCCGTGTAGAATATTTAAAGCTGAATACTCCGGGTGCCTGACTAAAGCTGAATGAGCTATAAGCGCCGTAGCTAAAACCACGTTTGACCCGCAGTTCCTGCATCAGTACCGCATTAAATCCACTCCCGCCAAACATGCGGTTGGCGACTTCTAGGGCCAGTCGGTCTTCAGTAAAGCGTGATGGCCCTATATGTCCAAAAGTGATATGCGCCTGAGACGAGTTATAGGGTAAATGCACCACTTCAAAACCAGATTTAATTTCAGGCTGTGGTAATGCAGCTGCTTTTTGACCTTGAGTTAAATTGCCGGCAATCCGTTCTGACAGTTCCAGCGCCTGTTTGGGGCTGAGTTTACCGGTAATAGCAATATTTATATTTTGCGCCACCAGAAACTGATCACGGAATTGTTTTAATAATTCGGCATTAATTTTCTTGGTACTGCCTTGGGTGCCACTAATTGGTTCTGCATAAGGATGCTGACCATATAGAGTACGATAAAAACGAATATCCATCAGCCGGCTTGGATTTTCCTGTAATTGCTTTTGTCCCACTTGGGTATTGCTTAAAGCCAGATTAATACTGGAGGGTTTAAATGACGCATTCTTTAGAACTTCCATCATCATTCCGAGTGCCGGTTCCAATTTATTTGGATCTGAAAGCGTACGCAGCCGAACCACAAACATGTCTCGATAGGCCTGTACGCTAAATTGTGCTCCAGTCTGGTCAAAAATTGCCGCCACCTGATTCGCGTTATATTTATCTGTTCCTTCACGCATCAACTTGGCTGCCATATTGGATAGACCATACAGACCTTTGGTAATTTCCTGATCACGGGCCGAACCGGCATTAAAGGTCAGCTGGATATCCACCATGGGAAGATCCTGCGTTTCAACAAATAGTGTACGTACTTTGTAGCGATTGTTCAGGTCATGAATATAAGGCGCCTGAAAACCCCGTTGCTGATTAATATTTTTTAAGCTTTGTAGCAAGGGGATAGACTGTAACTGACTTGGATTATCATTTTGGTCAGGTTGAGGATCCAGATAGTTTTCTGCATGGGTAGCCGAGCTAAGACTTAAAATTGAAATAAGCAAAAATGGACGAAGTTGAAGCATTATAATCCCCGTTGCTGGGTGTTTTGTTCAGGTGAGAGATAAAGCGTGCTGAGATTTTCACGCACAAAATAGGCGTTGGCGACGCGCTGGACATCCTGAACACTGACACTTTCAAAGTGTTTCGGTAATTCATCCATCAGGCGATAACTCAAGCCATTGACCTCCAGATTGCCAATCATTTTGGCTTGGCCGGCAATATCATCCTGGCTATAAATCAAATTGGAAATAAAGCGGGTACTGATACGATCCACTTCCTGTTGGGTCATTGCGGTGGTTTTAAGTAAATCCACTTCATCCTGAATTGCTTGTTGTGCTTCTTGCAAAGATATGCCCGGCGCAGGTAAGGCAGAAATACCAAACAGGCTGTCGCCGCGATTATAGGGATCATAAGAAACGCTGACAGAGGTCAGAATTTTACGATCACGCACCAGACGGTCTTGCAGGCGTGAAGAAATGCCGCTGTCCAAAAGGCTACGAATAATGGTCAAGGCATACGCATCTTGGGGGTTTTTGGCAGTGCCGAGGGATTTCACATTCCAGGTCATGTACAGATTGGGCACCTGAACATTACTGTTAATTTCCATATGTCGATAGCCTAAGCGTTCAAACTCCAGCACATCATTACGTGGCGGTGTTGGACGCGCAGGAATATCTCCAAAATATTTTTGCACTTGCGCTAAAGCCGCTTCCGATTCCACATTTCCGACAATTACCAGAATGGCATTATTCGGGCTATACCAGTCCCGATACCATTTTTTGATATCATTTAACTGAATATTATTTAGAGTTTTCATATGTCCAATCACCGGTTGGCGATAATGGCTGGTCGGATAACTGATCCATTTAAAGCGTTCAAAGGCCTGAGCGCGCGGGTTGTCATCGGTACGCTGGCGCCGTTCTTCCATCACCACTTTAATTTCTGGCGCAAAGTCCTGCTGCCGCAGTAATAAATTGCTCATGCGGTCAGATTCAAGTTCCAGTGCCATGGGGAAATAGGCTTTAGGATAGAGCTGATAATAATTGGTGTAATTGGTAAAGGTGGCGGCGTTGATGCTGCCGCCATAAATCCGGCTCAGACGGGTAAATTCGTCATTTGGAACTTTATGCGTACCTTTGAACATCATATGTTCAAGTGCATGCGATACCCCCAGAATATTGCCAGATTCATCACTGCTGCCGACTTTATACCAGATCTGGGTCATCACCATGGGCGCACGATGGTCTTCCCGAATAATGACTTTTAATCCATTACTTAAAGTCGTTTCAAAAGTGGTGCGTGATAATTCACTACGAGTCTGGGCTTGGGCCTGATTAATACTTAATCCCAGCAATAGGACACCAAGTGGATAAAGTGTTTGTTTAATCATTCTGGAAACAGAGGAGACAGTCAAAAAGGTGGCGGACACTAGATCTCCCAAAAATAGGCATTTGTATTTAGGGTTATTTTTAATAAATGCGGAGATGAAAGCAACCAAGAGCTGTAGCTTTTTGGTATGTTTGTCCAGCATTTGCATTGCTAGCTGCAAAGCAGGCAAGTTATGGTAGAATCTGGGTTTTTAACGCAATGCTTTTCAAGGATTCGGCATGCAACAGCAATCTAATGGGCAAAACAAATTTTTGATTGATGCTGATATCGGAGATGATGATGTCACATTACCGAGCTTACCTGCGGTCAATGTGCCTATCGTAGAAACGCCAAGCGAAGCAGCTGTAGTTTCTGCACCTGTCGTAACAGAAACTGAAAATGAAGATTCTGCGGCGAAAGGTGGCTTCTTTAGCCGTATGAAAGAGGGTTTAACCAAAACCCGTAAAAACCTTGCCGATGGGATGGTCAATATCCTGATCGGTGGTAAAGAAATTGATGATGAATTATTAGAAGAAGTCGAAGAGCAGCTGCTGGTGGCCGATATTGGTGTGGAAGCCACCAAGACCATCATTGCTAACCTGACTGAGCGTACCGAACGTGGTGACTTGATCTACTCGCATTCACTGTATAAGGCGCTTCAGGAAGAACTGGTGGCTTTATTGGCACCCCGGGTAAAACCGCTACACATTGATCCGAATAAATCGCCTTATGTGATTTTAGTGGTCGGTGTAAATGGTGTAGGTAAAACCACCACGATTGGCAAACTGGCCAAACGTCTGCAAGGTGAAGGCAAGACTGTCATGCTGGCGGCAGGTGATACTTTCCGTGCAGCTGCAACGGAGCAGCTACAGATCTGGGGTGAGCGTAATAATATTGCGGTCGTGGCTCAAGGCAATGGTGCAGACTCGGCTTCAGTGATTTTCGATGCTTTTGAAAGTGCGCGTGCCAAAGGCGTAGATGTATTAATTGCTGATACAGCTGGTCGTTTGCATAACAAAGGTCATTTGATGCAAGAGTTGACCAAAGTAAAACGTGTCATGCAGAAAATTGATGCGACTGCACCACATGAAGTGATGTTGGTTGTCGATGCCGGAACAGGTCAGAATGCCATTAACCAGGTCGAAATGTTTGATGAGGCGGTAGGCCTAACCGGTTTGACCATTACCAAGCTCGATGGGACTGCCAAAGGTGGCGTACTGTTTAATATTGCCAGTCGTACTCATGTGCCGATTCGCTTTATTGGTGTGGGTGAGAAAATTGATGACTTGCGTCCTTTCTCTGCCAAATCTTTTGTTGCTGCATTGTTTGAAACTGAAAATAAATAATGCGTGATAATTCACACAAACTCCGCTAAGTGCGGAGTTTGTTGTTTTTGAGGGGTTTGAATGCTTTAAAAATCAGCTAGAAAATATGAACCAGATCTATCTACCGTAATAAAGCCATTATACTTGTATGGGATTATTCGAGCTGTTTTAGCTGGGTTTTGTGGGGGGAAGAAATGGCATTGCTAAATAAAATTGGTCAGGTATTAACAAGTGATATAACCAAGGACTTTAAATTTTCGAAAAAAAACAAACCTGATGATGATTTGAAACTGACTTTTGTTGATCAGTTGAAAAAGCGCCGTAGTATTTATGAACTTGGCAAGCGGGTACATTATAGTCAGGCGTATCTGAGTGAAATGCTTCAGGCAGCAGTTCGCAGTTGTCCTTCAGCCTATAATTCCCAAAGTACGCGGATTGTAGTGTTATTTGCGGATTCTCATTATAAGTTTTGGGAACTTGTCAAACAGGTTCAGCGCCAGCATGTGCCCACACATATTTACGAAGGTGCAGAGATCAAGTTAAATCAGTGTGCCGCGGCATATGGCACGATTTTATTTTACGAAGATCAAGCCGTGATTCAGCAACTACAAAAGAAAATGCCGCTCAATGCAGAAGATTTCCCGATCTGGTCTGAACAGACATCAGGAATGGCGCAATTTGCCGTGTGGACTGCATTGGCAGATTCGGGTTTAGGTGCATCTTTACAGCATTATAATCCGCAGATCGACACTTTAGTCGCCGAGCATTTTGACATTGAAAAGAGCTGGTTGTTACGTGCCCAACTTTGCTTTGGCTCGATTGAGCAGGCAGCAAAAGAAAAATTAGAACAGCAAGATCAGCACTTTTTTAAAGTATTGGGTTAAAAACCGATGAAGGACGGTATAGCAGCATGGATGCTGCGAATGAAATCTAATACAAATATTCTATTCAGATCTAAGTCTGATTGTTCTATAAATAAAACACATTGTTATGGGAATGCACCTGTTTTAAGTGCTCAAAACACGTAGTATGACTTTATCAGTTTTTAATAATCAAAATACATAGAGGTGAATTTATGGCATTTTTAGATCAAATCAAACAGCGCCGAAGCATTTATACCATTGGGAAAAATGTGAGCCTGGAGCAGGCTGAAATTGAAAATCTCATTAAAGATGCAGTTAAACACAGCCCATCATCTTTTAACTCGCAAACTTCTCGTGTGGTAATTTTATTTGGTCAATCACATGATACTTTCTGGCATATTGTGCGTGAAACCTTGCGTGATCTTGTTTCGACAGATGCATTTGAAGCAACCAATAATAAAATTAATGGTTTTGCAGCAGGTTATGGCACCGCATTGTTTTATGAAGACCAGAATGTGGTGAAATCGATGCAAGAACAGTTTGCACTCTATGCCGATAACTTCCCGGTCTGGTCAGAGCATTCTTCAGCCATTGCGCAGTTTGCAACCTGGACAGCTTTGGCAGAGAAAAATATCGGTGCCTCGTTGCAGCATTACAATCCAATTATTGATGAAGAAGTTGCACAAACTTTTGAAGTCCCATCGCACTGGAAGCTTCGCGCGCAATTGGTCTTTGGTTCTATTGAAGCACCTGCAGGCGAAAAAACCTTTATGGATGATGCGGAGCGTTTTAAAACCTTTGCATAAATCGGGTTTCAGCTAAAAAGAAGTGCTTTTGTGCTTCTTTTTTTATTTGTACTGGCTAATAGCAGATAATTTAAAATTGCTAGTCAAATAAATGCTAAAAGTTCAGGTGAAATAAGAGAAGTTTTTGTCATAAAATTGTCATTTCGACGCGGCATAGTGCAGCTCAACTTTAATAATTAACTTGAAATGAGTAGATGATATGGATTTTCGTATTGCGGCAACTGTAGCGGCACTGTTGTTTAGTACCTCGGTTTTTTCAGCGGTGACTATTACAGTACCTGAAGAAATTAAGATCGTTGCGGTAAATAATCAGGAAATAAAATCAAGTCTATTACGTTCTAATTCAACTTATAAACTGGATGCTGGAATGAATAATATCAGCGTCCGCTATAATGAGTTTTTTCAGCACTCTGATAATTCACATGACATTTTAAAGTCGGGAGTGCTTACTGTAAAAACTCCAGAGCTTAAAGATGGTGAAACCTATCGTTTAGCGTTAATTAATGCACCTCAGAATTTTGACGAAGCTAAAAAGTACCAGGATCAGCCCATCATTGGCTTATATGATGCAAAAAATCAGCTGCTTGTTCAGCAAGCGGGCGCTAAAGATGCAGCGAGAACATGGTTTGCAAATAATGTATTGACCAAAACAGTCGAGATGAGTAGCAAGTCAGCAACATCACTTAATCAACCAGCACCTGTATATGCTCAGGCAGCTAGTGTAGCTACGGTCGCCACTCCTCAAACTCAATTCGTCGGGCAGAATGATCAACAACTCATTCAATTATGGCAAAAGGCCTCCAAAGCTGAACGTCAAAAATTTATGACTTGGTTGGCTGAACAGACGAATTAAAAGATAAAGTATGAAGGATCAAATGGTATTGATGCTTTTTTAATAGGTAGAGTGCAGAGATTTATATTTGGTTATACTTTTAATGCAAAAAATCTGGAAAATCTCTCAGAAAAGGCTAAAAATAACATTTTAGATTAAAAAATAAACGTACAAGTCACTTTTTTGAATCTTTTTGAGAAAAGCCCTTGCGCTTGTTTCTAAAGTGTATAGAATACGCTGCATCAAGGCGATACAGCAAAACGAACTTAGCTGATTAAGTTAGGTTGTTGTGTGAGTTGCCTGGTAGCTTGTTTCTGACGAAGAGCAAGAAGATCATTAAGAGCTTATGAAGAACAACTTGTGTGGATTTTTACTGGTTGATCGATCGAAATTATTTTCATTGATTGATGGTAGAAATGACTCGAAGTTTATTTGAGAAATATTTGTCAGAAAATTGATGAGCCAAGATTG
>NZ_VPCG01000026.1:0-47852 GCF_013418355.1 Acinetobacter sp. YH12151
TGCCATGTCACTGAATACTCGTCCTAGAAAAGCGTTAGATTGGCTTACACCATTAGAGAAATTTGCTCAGCTTGTTGATTATCATAAGACTTTTCAAACTGTCGCACCTCATGTTTGAATTCGCCCTTCCTTTGCTTTATCCAAAGCACCATGTATAACATCATGTGCAGGATATCTTAGTTTGTCTTCATTTTCATATTTTTTAAAAGAATAACTTAACATCATATATGCCCACGTGTGACGACATACATGAGGAGTTAATTTCTCAATTGAATCATAAGCTCTATCATCAAAATATTCAGGCACAGTGCTTCTTAAAACTTCATTAATTTTGTCAAAAAACTTACTAATACTAGAATAGCTTAATGCAGAGTAGGGCGGCTTTAAGGAAGTAAATAAAATTTCTGATGGATTTTTTTTCTGATCTGACTTATATAAATATTCAGAAATTGATAGTCTCGCTCCTGTAACTCAAGAACTCGATACGAATGAACATTTTTAATATTGGGCTTTCTTTGTCGATTATCAAACTCATCTTCTGTATTTGCCACAATCAGGCTATAAAAATTCCCCTGAATTGATTTTTTAATAGAATTAACAGTCAACAACATTAATTCACCAACTCTAAGCCCATAGTTAAGCATTAAATGAACAATTAGAAAATTTCTAATTTGGGCCTCATGTAGTTTAAATGGGTTTAAAGAATTAACAAGCGTTGATTTACTAGGAGCTATAACTTGATATAAAGCCTTGAGCATTTCAGCTGTCAAACTCTTGAAAGCATAGTTAATCTCACTTTTAATCGTTTTATTTGTTCTAGAAAAGCTTTTAATTATTTTTTTCTTATGTTTAATATAATTATCTAGATTTATTTTAATTCGATTAATTTCATTTCTAGTGAGATTTGGCTGTGAATGTAATGTTAAATATTCATCGATCAAGAACTTATAAAATTTTAATAAGGAACTGATACGAATAGCCAGTGTGTCATAATTAATGTCCTTGTTACTTCTCAATCTAAGAACATTATTAAATTGATTATTATTTTCCAAATAAATTATAAAGTTATCAATTTCATTTTGAATAATTTCGAAATTATAAGCTGAAGAAAAGAAAGACTCACAGAAAGATGTTGAATATTTGTCGAACCAAAAACTGTACCAGAGTTTTAATGCGATCAGATCTGCAGACTGTGTGGATAGACTTTGAAAGCGTAAAACTTTCATTGAGAACAACATTGGGTATAGACAAGGACAGTACGAATCCAGATCAAACAATAATATTAATTGTTTTTTAGTCGAACCATTTTTAGTTAATCGAATTGTTTTTAGTTCAAACATGATGAAGTTTATGAATTAAAGTTTAGTTCAACATATCATATTTTTAATAACAACGAATAGTGCTTTAAGTTATTGAATTAAGGTGAGAGTGAGATATTTATGAAGTTATTGTTAGGTGTATCGGATTTAACATAATATACATTATACGAAATCAGTCTGTTACTCACCATTCAAAGTGTCTATATTCTCACCAATAAAAATGTCTGGTTTATGATGGTTTTCACCATCATGGACTGGATATAAATATAGATGCTGATCACTATGTCTGATAAAGAAATTCAACGTCTTGCAGTTCTGCAAGACGTTCGAGATCATCGTATTACCCAGGTCCGTGCTGCTGAAATCCTGAATCTTTCCACCCGTCAAATAACCCGGTTATTGCAGAAGCTCAATCAAGACGGTGTTTCAGGTCTGGCGCATGCCAGTCGTGGTCAACCAGGTCATCGTCGCCATGATGATTTATTAAAATCAAAATGTCTTTCCATCATTTCTGAACATCTGCTTGGATTTGGACCCACCTTGGCCCATGAGAAGCTCAGTAGCATGTTTGATCTGAATATCCCGATAGAAACAGTTCGGCGCTGGATGACGGCCAATGACCTGTGGATTCCTCGATTCAAACGTCTAAAACGCCCATACCAGCCCCGCTATAACCGGGATTGCTTCGGTGAACTGATCCAGATTGATGGCTCATATCATGACTGGTTTGAAGGAAGAGCCACCAAATGCTGTTTGCTGGTTTATATCGATGATGCTACCGGCAAGCTGTTGCATCTGCGCTTTTGTGAGGCTGAAACGACCTTTGACTATATGCTTTCAACCCGAGCCTACATTGAGCAATACGGCAAGCCCTTGGCCTTTTATAGCGATAAACACTCGGTATTCCGAGTCAATCAGAAATCCAGTCAGGACAGCAAGATCACGCAATTTGGGCGGATCCTGAATGAGTTAAACATTGATATTATCTTCGCCAACTCCCCACAAGCCAAAGGCCGCGTAGAACGTGCCAATAGAACCCTTCAGGACCGTCTGATCAAGGAGATGCGCCTGGAAGGCATCTGTTCGATTGCTGAGGCCAATGCATGGTTGCCCTGCTTTATTGAGCAGTTCAATCAGAAGTTCGCCAAATGTGCGCGAAACTCAAAGAATTTACATCGACCATTAACCGAATCTGATCTTGAACTGGATGATATTTTTACCTGGCAGGAACCGCGTAAGGTCACGAAGAACCTGACGATTACCTATGACAAGTGTATTTATCTGCTTGAACCGACTGAATTGAACCAGAAATTAGTTGGACAATACATTTCATTTCTGGAGTACCCGGATGGCACTGTGGCCCTCATGCATGAGGGCCGAAAGCTCAACTACAGCATCTTCAATAAATTGGCTGGGCTACAGCAAAATAAGATTGTTGAGAATAAACGGTTAGGTTCAGTCCTGGCGCATATCCAGCAACAACATGAAGAGTTAGAGAAACAGAATAAACGTTCCCGGGCCAAGAAAAGTATGCCGAGTCGTAAAGCTCAGAAAGCTGTTATTGAACAAAGAAATTTAAATCCTGTGCTTGACTCTTGCAGTTAAAAACAGGACATTTTAAATGGTTTATCGCATAGACATTTTAATTGGTGAATAACACAGTCTGTAAGCCACAAATAGATATGTTGCTCAAGCAACCTAAGCTTTAAAGCACTTCAAATTCAATCCTGCGATTTTTCTTACGACCTTCAGCTGTTAAATTATCAGCTATAGGTTGAGTTGATCCTAAACCATCAACACTTAAATTTTCAGCTGCTATATTTTTACTGATTAAATAATTCTTTACGGCTTCTGCGCGCTGTTGACTCAGTACTATATTTTTGTTGGCATCACCGGAACTATCAGTATGTCCAATAATCCGTACCTTCTTTCCGCTCACCTTATTTAAAGCTATGACCATTTCATCCAGAATCTTTGCACCGGACGCTGCCAGTACCGCACTACCAGATTCAAACTCAACAATGCGATTCTTTAATACCGCATCAATAATCTGCTGTTCTGCCTGATTTACAGTGAGCTGTGCATTTAAATGATAATTTGCTGGTATTAAACCTTGAAACTTTTTAGTAGTGATATCCATTTCATGAAGATTCAAAACCTTACCAATCAACTGAATATTAGACCCTTTGACCGTTAATTTACCTTGTTTTACCTTTTTAAGATCATCATTAATCACCTTATTTACCGCATTCGACCATCCAATTGGTGCTGTCACTTGACGGATCTGAATGCGATTTATCACATTTTTCTGGCCATAAGTTGCATAGAGTTTATTCAAAATTTCCTGTTGTGTGCTGTCATTCGGTACAACACCTTCAACAATAATGGATTGGGCCTGTACGCCGCCGCCTAAACATATAGATAATAAAATTATGATTTTATTTATATAATTCAATTTTAAGCAGGTTTTTTTTATTTTCATTTCAGGTTTCTACCCCATGTGTTTTTTATAGTTTAATATCGTGAGTTAAGCTCATCTGACATTTATTTATTTATTTTGGATTAAAAAGATCATGGCGTCGTCGCTCCTGTTTTTCCTACCGGAAGCATAGATGTTTGATTTATTTGTCCAGACACCGCAGTACGCTGTGCAGCGACCACACGTACCGATTTATTCGAGACGATCTGATCTACCAGTTGCAAATTGCTATAATTTGGCTGACCTCCGATAGAACTTGAATTATTACCACTCACCAGCCGGAAATGGGTCTTCACAAATAGTTCAGGATAATCTTTGCTGCGCCACACCATTTCAAAAATATTGCCTTTTTGAGTACGTTGTGCATTATCAATCATGCGGTTGATGCCATATTCACCTGGTTCATCAAATATGGTATGGGTCTTCCCTTCCAGATCGATTACTGTGATTCGCGCGCCCGGAATGGTGCCAGGATTTGGCCAGATAAAATTCACCCATTGTTGAACACCATTTTCAAATAGCATTCTTTGTCCATCAATATCAATGGTATACGCTAGTAAGTGAGACTGTTCTAAGGGATAAAACTGAAAATTAGATTGATTGAGGTTCACGGTTTTTGAATTGGTATGGTTTAACTCTCCAGTCGCCAGACCATGTACCGGTGCGACATAATTCTGAAAACTTGCAATAAAGGCAGGATTTAGACTAATGCCTAAATCTTGCCAGGTTTTTGAAGTCAGACTATAGCCGCGACGGATCACCAGAGGATCCAGATGCTCTTTGACAAAACGTGCAATACTGCCATTTTCACCAAAAATCTGATTAATTTCCTGAGAGCTTGCCTGCAAACTGGCCTGACTGCTAAACGGATATTTTTGTGCCAAATTTCCACTAAATGGTTGATAGGCCTGTATCTGCCATAATTTATTCATTTCAGCCTGGGCCGGAATCATCAGGCTTTCAAAGGAACGTGTCAGCGGCACACTCAATAATTTTTTAATCAGCTGTTGATCCAGCTCATTGCTTCCCACCGACATTTTTTCATCGACAAATTTCTGTGTGATATTAAAGATAGAGTTCTGCTCATCAATGGTTTGTTTGACTAAGATCATGCTGGCAGGACCAATATCGCCAGAACTTTTTAAATCATTGAAACGGCTTCGAACCTTGGCCATGGACTGCATATACTCATCTAGCAGCGACCGGTTCTGCAGATCGTCTCGCGAGCGTACAATCTGATAAAACAACTGAAAATCTTTAGAAATCACGCCATGAGATAAATGTGATGCAGAATTCTGTGCCAGTTTCACATCATCACGTTGCAATACTTTACGTTTAAACCAGGCAATAAAACCTTTTTGTGGAACTGCCAATTCAGCTTGCACCATAGGATTATCCCAGCTGGTTTCTTGTGCTACACGTTGAATGACCTTGCGGATGGGTGAGTTTTCTGGCTCACCCAGAATATCAATCTGACGGGTATGCTGATTAAAATCGGTTGTCTTGGCATAATGAATTGCATTTAAAAATTTACGCCATTCACTGATATATTCTTTTTTATACATTTCAGTCAGCTGGCGTCGAATTTGTTCCGGACTCCCACTGAAACTCAGGTCATCTGATTGGATGGTATTCAATACCCAGTCTTTGCTTTCGGTTGAGCTTTGAGCTGCCGTATCTATGGCATGTTGTACATAATCATTCCAGGCTTGATAGCTATAAAAACCGGGTAAGGCATAACTTCCCAACATTATTGTTTGAGCACTTTCCCCTACCATCTGCTTGATGGTTAAGGCTGGAAAACGTACCGAAGCCCGCATTTTAATTTCGTTATACACACGGTCACGTGCGGATACGCCTGTCGTCAGTGCTGACAAAACCTGACGGGTCTGTTCCACCAGAACAGTATCAGGATTAAGCAGAGGAAATGAACTTGAACCTGTCAAAGTCATGGCATAGCTGAGTAATTGTTCGGCCTTTTGCAACATTTCGGTACGTGGCTGTTGCCCCTGATGCTGATCAAGCCAGTTTCGCCAGAACCGTGTCAGCTGGTCACTCAAATGACTTGAATCTATATATTGGCGGTTGCTCAACATCAAATAAGTCTTAAGCGCATTATAGGCATCTTGTGGATTTTGGTCTGATGGCGCTAAGGCCAGTTGTTGAACTTGTGCAACCGGCTGAACTTGTACATTGATATGATTTTCTTTTAAAGTCGCCGAATGCTGTTTTATCCGTTGTAGATATTCCGCAATACTCTGCTGGGTAGGCTGCAAGATTAATTGCTCAATTCCTTTCAAATATTCAGCTTGCAGTTTTTCCCGGATCTGATGCCCTTGATACAGACCAAAACGATACTTGAATGGAAGCCTTTGATCAAATTGATCCAACTGTTGTAAATGCGCTTGCAGGATTAATAATGCATCCATTTGTGTGGCCAGTTCAGTTCCTGACTGTTGCTGCATCAGCACCACCTTATTCAGGTCAGCCTGAACCTCAGCCATTAACTGCTGGTTATTCCGATAAGACCATATCCACATACTCAGTACAATTGATACTGTGAGTAAAGCCCCGGTAAAAGCCATAAAGCGCTGACGTTTTCGTGCAGGATTAATATGCTGCTTTACCAGATGCTTATCTTTAAGGATGACCTCAGAAAATAGGCTTTTCAGGAAATAACCTTGATGCTGGGATGTTGATGGAGTGGATAGCGCAATTTCATCATCACTGCGAATCAGATGAAAATCCTTAGCAATCTGTTTTGTCATTGGACTTTCAATCTGGCCTTCCTGTAAGGCACTGGTAAAATAAAAGCCACGAAAAACCGGTTTAAATTGGTAAGGATTTTCCTGAAACAAGGTTGCAATAAAGGTCTTGAATACTGGTTTAAGACTCTTAAATTCCAAAGGAAAGGTCATCACGCTGGGTGATATCTGCTGCGAATGACGACGGGTTAAGTGGGTCGTACTTACATTTTTGAGTCCGTCATATAAAATACTGAAATGCTTTTCAAACAACTGAACAGCATTTTCACTGGAAGCTGGTTCATAGGCCAAGGTGGCACCCCAAACCTGATCAAATTCCTGCTCATGATAACAATCAAAAAACCCCGTGAATCCGGCAATCAGATCCATCTTGGAAAATACCAGATAAACCGGAGCAAATACCTCTAGACGTTCGGTCAGATCCTGTATACGCGCCCGCAGACTTTTGGCCAGTTGCATAGACTTCTCCGGACTTTGGTTGACCAGTTCGGCCACACTGACCATCACAATCAATCCATTCACTGGTGCTTTAGCACGATTTTTCTTGAGAATATTCAAAAATCCCAGCCATTCCGGATGGTCTTCAGGATAGACTGAATACCGCCCAGCGGTATCCAGCAACACACCCTGTGTTGAAAAAAACCAGTTACAGTTTCGAGTTCCATTGAGCCCGGCAGATCGCATTTTCTGATGGGTTGCTTCAAATGGAAAGCGTAGACCTGAATGATAAATGGCAGAACTTTTCCCTGCTTCAGGATGACCAATCACCATATACCAAGGCAGTTCATAGAGTGCAGCATTAGCCTTGCAATCGCCCAGTTTAGATTTACGAATCAGCTGGATGGACTCTTTGACCTGTTGACTGATTAACTGAAGTTCTGCTTTATTATTCTTGCTTTCAGCCTCGGTATTTTGAGCTAAGGCCGTTGCAATTTTTTCGTCCTGTTTAGCAGACCGATAACGCTGGATAAATGCATAAATCCCCCAACCTATTAAAATAGCAGCATAGACCAACAGTAAAATCCAGAAGACTCGATCAGCGACCGTATTCTTCATGGAAATAATGACCACTAAAAAAGATAAGGCCATCATCGCTTTAGGATTACCAATGTACTGCCAGACATAGCCCAAGACGGTATAAAATAGTGTATTCACGGTTATCTCTTATTTTAATTTTTATAAATAATTAAGCGACTAATGTGCTTTGATTGAGTTGATCATTTTTTGTATTGGTAAAATATAAATAGGTAGATTCTTGTTGTAGGCCATAGGTTATTGTAATGACATTGTCTACTAGATGTGCTGACAACATCGCAGCAAAAACGGTGGCTAAATGCTGCGTATGCCCCAAATAAATTTTAGGATAAACAACATGATCTGGTTCGAAGTCAATATTTTCGAAACTTTTTTGTATTTTCTTCATTTTTTTGGAATGCGTGACTTCATCCAATACGACTAAAAAAGGTTGAGGCCATTCTAGCTGAGTAGAGAGATCAACTTGATGCTGAGCCAGATATTCCTGCAAATGCGTGACATGCTTAGCTACTTGCAGGCTTTGCAACGGGATCATTCCTTCAATTTCTAACTCAGGCGCAGCTAGACACCAGCTGGCAGCATATTCTGACGCAATATAGTGTTCATTTTGCCAAAGTTGATCATTGAGATAGTCCTGATCAATTTCAGAATCTGCCACGATAATAAGACTGGCCTCATGGGATTGCCCTGCGCTTTCTTGTATTAAATTCAACCAGTTGGAATAAGCACGATCAGCTGGCAAGAAATGCAACTGGAGATGAATCTGAGCAGGAATTATTGAATATTGCTGCTCAATCTGGCTTAAGAGTTGTTCCTGATATATTTCATTCCAATCATCAATCAAATGATCGGCTAACAAAATATGAAGATTCAGTCGATTTAAGCGAACGACTGGTACGGTAATAAGAGGTGTAATATGACTCTCATCTTCTTGGTAATTTTCGTGTGTCCATCCCGGATGCATTCGATATTGATAAGCCAGCTCCTGATCATAAAATAATGCAGAATGTTTTAACTGTCTGGATATTAAGCTCAGGCTTTCCTGATGCTGCTCCAGTTGATTTTGAATGAGGTGTTGAATCCGCCGTCCACCTAAGCTTGTCATTATTCCTTGCTCAGTCTGGTCTTTTTCGAGCAATGAATCTATGGCATGAATACGATATGCCAATAGCGGCAGACCAAAATAATTCAGCAATTTGGGGTCTAATTCTGGACTACTAAACTGCATCATTTTCTCTAAAATTTCTGCATTTTTACCAAAACTGTGCCAAGCCGCAGCTGAAAAAATATTAAGGGGGTAATCTTCAATCGGCTTTAAGGTTTCTTTTGTATTTTCAGAATCTTGCTGCCGTATTTGAGCCAATGAATTTGCTTGATCCTGCTGCTTTTGTTTTCTTTGCTGATACTTTTTTAGCGCTTTATAGATCAAATAAGGTGTAAATAACAGCAGGCAAAGTAGTAAAGGTAAAATACCGAAATACAATGTCAACTCTATATTGGATGGATCGTACTGAATGTCTCTCCAGTAATAAATGACAAGACCACTCGTAAGCACAAATAAGCCTACAAAAGTCTGAATGACAGGCTTCCTATCAGGCTATAACAAGTTTGCGTATTATGTGTCGCCTGATTGGCCAGCAATACCGCCCCTTTTGCCAAACCCATAGGATTCGCTTGTCCGAGCTGGACTGAACATAATTCATCTTTTTCTAGAATCAGCCGGAGATCTACCAATAAGGTTGGGCTACACCAGATTTGAAGAATCTTTTTTAATTTGACACTATGGATCCCTTCAGATAAAAAATTCAGATAGTCTTCACGTTTTAATGGGCCGATTTCAATTTCAATTTCAATTTTTTCATCAATTTGCTCAAGTCTTTCGCCACAAAAACTATTGATTCCCAGCCGAACCGGTCGTGATTCTCCCAAACAGCTTCTTTGCTGTTCATTAAGCTGAAAGGTTTCTGGAATGAACTCATTGATCTGAAAGTTAAACTTAAAGATACAGGACAGGACGCTGTTTAAGGCATAATGTGTATTATTTTGACCCTGCATCAAACCTGAAAATTCAGCAAAATAATCATCTATATTCTGCTGTTCATGCTGCTGACTCATATAGCCACTCAAAGCATGTAGCAGGTTCAGATAATGATTTTCCTGCTCAATTTCATAGCGTAAGGCTAAGTGATAATTCAGACAGGCATCGACATATTGTGCAGTAAGCTTATGATTGAATAATCCCAGAAAATGCAAGCTTTCTTCTCGTTGTGCCCGTGTGCCCTGTTTAATTTTATCCGTATAGATATAAGGCAATTCTCCCAGAATACCAGTTAGCCCAACAATTAAATTGGTCATCTGCACTTTCTTATCTTGAGTTTGTAGGGATTCAATTTCAGAGACTGGAAAATTAAGATTCAGTGAACTGATAAATTGAAAGGCTTTACTCCATTCCTGCTCGTTTTTCTGTTCAGGCGCATGCCTTAATAATCGCGTGGCTTGAATAAATTCAAAGCTGGTCGGTTGCTGATAAAGCCGGTCAACTACAGAAGCCTTTTGCCACCAATCTGCTGTACGCATTGGTATAACTCCTGTTTTGATTTTGAATCAATAACGTGCATGTCTACATAACTATTCATCTGAACCTTTAAATTAAAGAGATGATTTAAAACCTGCACAAATATATAGAGACTAGCTCCCCGAAATATTTCGGTATCAATTTGAATTTCAACTTTGACACCACGTACAAATAGTGGAAACGGTTTATGCTCACGCAGTTTCTGCGTCAGGGAAAATTGTACAGTCTGAATTGAGTTAATAATGAGGCGATTTTCTTTGGATTGTGGCAAGTTATAAAGTTCAAGTAATTCTTTAATATAGCTGACCGCATCCCCTTGCATTAAAGATAGATTATTTAATGATAAGTGCGAAATAATCCGCCACTGTTCCTGCAGTTTTTGATCAAAATAATAGGGTAAATTAGGTCTTTTGACTAAGGTCGCCTTCCGCATCAAGCTACTGTCATTTAAAGATAAGGTGTTTTGATCTTTATGGTAACTTTCATAAGGCAGATCCCGATTACAGCATAGTAACTGGATACTGACAAAGTCTGATGAAATTTGATGCGGTTCTAAAGATTTTGAAATAATGGAATATTTTAGTCCTGTACGGTTATTATTGTCCTCAGGGAGTAGATGATAATAAAACTGCCCATCTGCCTGATGATAATGACTCATAGCAAAAAAAGGTAAGACTGAAAAAATCATCTGATTTTTTTCATTTTTTTCTCGTAATATATTCATCTCAGTGATTGCATAGACCTGAAAATATTCAGGATGATGGATATCACTTATGAGTGAATATTCAAGGCGTTGATGATCAATTTTCTGTGGTTCAGCCTGTTTAGGGAACAAATTCACTATGGGAGTTGCAAATAATTTGAAATTGGCGCTATTTAATTCTGAATAGTTTCGGATCATTGCCTGATCATTCAGATTCATTTTAAAGTGAATCTTTAATTCAAATTCTGTAGTTTCTATATTCAGGTTTTTTAGAAAATTCAGATTCAAATCAAGAAAATTAAATTTCTCCGGAAAGCAAAAATACTCAATTAATAAACGATAAGCATGGTGAGTATGCTGATCGATTGGTAATACACTTTCTGTCTCAGTAAAACCCTGCAACTCAAATGGATTTTCAATATCAATCTTTTGGGTCTGTGTGTTTATAGAAAAACGGGTCTCGGGTTTAAAAATACAATCCAGTACTTGCAAGGGGAGATTGGAAATTGCATCAAGATAAATCGGCAGTTTTTGTTGGTCTAGCAGTCGTTGCTGCTGGTTAAAAATCTCGAAACCAAAGATTAGAGTTGCGTTCTGATTTAAATGAATATGTGCCGAAGCATGTGTTTTAAAACTGAGCGATTTTAATCCGATGGGTAATAGTTCAACCTGTTTTACCGTACGATATTCGCATTGTACTCCACGGGTACTTTTTGATTTTAGTACAGTTTTTTTAGGAATCTGCTGGCTACTTTTAAGCTGTCGGATTTTATTGCAATCCTCAAAACTGACCACTGAACATGCTGGAAAAGGTTTCAGATACTGCGGAAACATCACCTCAAAAATAGAGCGAGTGAATACCTCGTAGCTGTCATGTAACTTTTTATCAATGCGGGCGGAAATGAGTGAAAATGCCTGAATCAATCGTTCAATATGCGGGTCATCAATTTGCTCCTGATTGAGAGCAAGACGTTGAGCAATTTTCGGATATTTTTTGGCAAATTCTCGTGATTGTTGTCCAAATTCCTGTAATTGTTTTTCATAATACGGTAATAATTCTTCAATCACAGCACACCTGCTGATGTTCTAGGCAAAATCACGTATTGTTGTGTTGTGGGGTTGAGAAAAGCATCAAAAATCACCGGCTCATAGAGTGGATAAATATTTAAATAAGCTTGGATACTCAAACACAAGCTCCCCATATTCTGCTCATCGACCAGCATCTCTACATTAACTTGTTTTAAACGTAGTTCATGAACATGAATAGACTGCTCAATAGAACGGCAGATTTTGTCCCGATCCAGTGGATTCGCCGTTGAAAGACCGACAAAATCTATAATGCCAAATTGAAGAATGGAACCTTTGACCTGATCATAGCGATCAACCCTGCCCTCCAGATTAGCCATGCGGCTATTTAATAGATCTTCCAGATCAGTAGCGACTGATTCTCTTAAGGCCTGCAAAGAAAGCCCTTGTACACTCATTAGGTTCTGAGGCAAGAGACGGTCAAATAATGTTGTTCTAAATCCGTAAGGATGGAGCTGATCCAAATTCATATTGTTATTTTCTAATTTTATTTATTATTTTAAATATTCTGAGAGAGGCTGATCAGGATCAGCCTCTAAAGGAGCAAATTATGCTGCATAAGATGCAGTGTTATTTGCCAATGACCATTTCTTGGTCACTGCACCTTTTTGCGTGCCATTAATATCCTGTTGATTATAAGTCCATTCAACTGCTGCATATTTCAGACCAAAAGCTTCTGTTGGAACACCTTCTTGATTCACTACTGGAGTCACTTGTGAAACCAACACATGTTTTAATTTAATTTGTAGATATTTAATGCGTTTATCGCCATTCGCTCGATAAAAATCGATTTGTACTTCATCAAAGGTATAACCTGCTGAACATGCTTCCCAAAGTTTTGGGCTGGTTGCATCCAGATCTTTCATAAAAATCATGTCAGAATGTTCAACCCGTTCTGCAGTATGACCACCTACACTGGAAGAGGTTGCCGATTTTGGCTGGCGAATATTGTGAGACCAAGAGTTCACTTCTAACCAGCTTTTATGTTCTGAATCACGAGATTCACCATCGACTTTATATTTGCCTCGAAATTGGACGTAAATATCTTTCATTTTTAATAATTTTCCTATTGTTATAAACGTTATTATAATTTTGCCAACAGCTTTAATTGCTTGACTGCGGCAGCTCAGTGACCAGTCGCAAAGAGACAGACAACTCGTCTAGCTGAAAGTGTGGTCTCAAAAAGACCACAGACTTGTAGTGTCCAGGTTTTGCCGGATTTTCTACAACTTTGATAGAAGCCTCACGTAGTGGGTACTGTGCTTTGGCTTCCTGTGAAGCGCCGTCATCCAAGAGTACATATTGAGACAGCCAATCATTTAGAAATGCTTCGACATTTCCTGCTGATGCAAAGCTTCCCACCTTGTCACGCATCATGGCTTTTAAATAATGGGCGATACGTGAAACTGCCATAATATATTGAATTTGACTTGATAATGCAGAATTGGCATTGGCCAGGTCATTTGCATATTTCTTTGGTTTTTGTGTAGATTGAGCGCCGAAAAAGGCAGCATAATCCGTATTTTTACAATGTACCAACGGAATAAATCCAAGATCACTGAGTTCTTTTTCACGACGATCTGTAATGGCAATTTCCGTCGGACATTTAAAAATGACTTCCCCATCATTGGTTTTAAATGTATGTACTGGTAGACCTTCGACCAGACCGCCACCTTCAACACCACGAATTGCCGCACACCAGCCATGCATGTCAAAGGCATTGGTTAACCGTGTACCCAGGGCATAAGCAGCATTCATCCAGAGGTATTCATTGTGATTTTTACCGGAAACATCTTCCACGTAGTTAAAGCCTGCTGTCGCAGTACCTTCTTTCGGATGATAAGGTAAACGGCCTAATACTCGCGGAATGGTCAATGCCATATAACGGGCATCGTCACTTTCTCTGAATGAACGCCATTGTACATATTCAGCTGTTTCAAAGATTTTGGACACATCGCGTGGACGATCGATGTCGGTAAAAGCTTCCAGTCCAAACATTGAAGGACTTGCCGCAGAGATAAATGGTGCATGTGCGGCGGCTGCCACATGTGAAATCTGCTCTAGCAGATACAGGTCTGACGGTGTGCGATCAAATTCAAAATCGCCAATTAAAGTGGCATAAGGCGCTCCACCAAAAGAACCATATTCTTCTTCATATATTTTTTTAAATAATGTACTTTGATCAAAGTCAGTTGCACTCTGAAAATCTTTAACCAGTTCTTTTTTAGTGGTATTCAGCATGCGAATCTTGATTAAAGAATGTGATGGCGTTTCCTGACAAAAATAGTATAGTCCACGCCAAGTAGATTCGATTTTTTGAAACTGTTCGTGATGCATAACCTTACTGAGCTGAGTCGAAATTAAGGCATCAATTTCTGCAATACGTTTATCTAAAGCCAGTGTCATATTTTCAGAGACTATAATCGTACCGGCCATAACCTCCTTGGCCAATTCACCAATCAGGCTTTTAGCACGTTCATGTTCCTCTTCGGTACGGGCAATTCGACTACGTTCAACGATAGAATCCAGAACCGAGTATTCCTGAATAGATACATCTGGGACAATTGCAGCATTAGAATGATTCACTGTCTGCCTCCACACTCATTTTCTGAATTTGGTCGGTATTTTTTAAAACTTCATCCAGCAAATCTTCCAGGCGTTCATTATTGGAAATCTTATTGCGTAAATCAGTTAAACGTTCTCTTGCTTCAACCAGTTTTCGCAAAGGTTCAACCTGTTGTACTACCTGTTCCGGCAGGAAATCATCCATAGCATGGAACATCAGATCTACCGAAATTTTTCCGCCCTCTTCGGTCAAACTATTGTCCACCTGAAAACTGGCACGGGGTGCTAAGGACTGCATTACCTCATCAATATTTTCGAGGTCTACATTGATAAATTTTTTATCTTTAAGCTTGCTGCTTTTCAGTTCAGAGGCTGCTGAAAAGTCTCCCAACACCCCGACCACAAATGGCAACTCTTTGACTTCACGGCCATCCCCGACTTCGACATCGTAGGTCAATTGCACACGCGGCGGCCGAATGCGTTGTAATTTTTTTTGTACACTTTCACGCTTAGCCATCATGATTTTCCTTGTTAATTATTTTTTAATGATCCAAATGGATTGGTAGTGAGGCCATGGGTTTGAGTGCTTATATTTTCTGGTTTCTTATTGTTCATGGCTGCTGTATTCACTTTCGTATTATTACTCGATGTTTTATTTTTCTTTAGATTAACATTTTGTTTTAGCGTAGTATTTGCCTTGGTTTTTATCTGTTTTGATTTCGAATTCAACGCTGTATGGGATGAAGATTCAGAAAATTTCGGTGCGGGTTGTGCCAGATAAATATGTTCAGTCAGTGATTTGGCTTGCGGATAGGTAAATTCGTTTAAAGCACGAACTTCTGTACTACGCATCTGCTCTAAACTTCCGGCAGAGATTCCAATACCGGCCAAAAAACCAAGATCAGTCAAATCCTGATGATGGTAATTCTGCTGATGTAATTGCTCGATTAAATTCAATGCCTTCAGGTTATATCCTAGTTCGACATAGCGCTTGGCGATTTGGGTATTGAGTTGATGCTGTAGCGGAATATTTTTCTTCGCCGATTTGTCGCACAGCTGCTGATATAAACCGATCAGTGCTAAATCAGTAGCATCTTTTGCCTGTGGATAGGCCTTGATACATGATCGATTTAATTCTGCAGCGTGGGTTTGAGCAAAACATAGCTGTGCCATTCCTGAGATGAGCAATACGATAAAACTTAAATTGTTTTTCAAAGTGAGCCTCATTTTTTGTTGTTTTTTATTTTTGAATATTAAAAAATGATTTTTCTATTCTTATAATTTAAAAATCGTGATGTGGATTTAACAAAAAATGATCACAAAAAGTCAATACGAAAATGAGTTTTAGTTAAAAAATTTATGTAATTTGCTAAAATTGCTAAATTCCGATCAATGAATGCAGACTTTTTATTAGATTTGAGTAGAATATGCCAAAAATAGTGCGTCAAAATATTTTGATAGCTTATAGATAAACTTAAATAAATAAAAATTAAACTTAATAATAAGAATCATATAGCTATAAATTCCCAAAATATCAGGCTATATATTGAAAAGAGAAAAATATGAGTAATTTAAAAATTTTGATTACAAAATTATCCGAACATGCGCGCCTCTACCTTGAAAAATCGGCGAACTCCTGCATTAAAAATCAAAATTATGAAATCGAAATTGAGCATTTTTTCTTAGAATTGCTACAACAAAATGAATTAAATGATATAAAGTTCTTGCTGAAAAAATATAAAATTGATGAAGATAATCTGATTAATGAGCTTCGTCTGAGTATTCAACAACTGAATAAAGGGAATTCTCGCACTCCTATCTTTGCTAAATCAATTATTCGTGTATTAGAACAAGCCTGGCTTTTGGCTTCAGCAGAAAAAAATCCGATGATCCGGAGTGGACATTTACTGGTTGCTTTGCTTACTGCACCGGATCTATATCAAGTTGCGATTCGTGCCTCTGCATTATTTGAGCTATTTCCAATTGATAGCATGAAGCACCAATTTTTAGAGCACTGTAAGCAAAGTATTGAAAGCCCAGATCATATTCATTGCAGCAACATACAAGAAAATTCACCCGTTCAACAGCCAGAATTTAATAAAACTCCAGCACTCGATCAATACACAATAAATTTAACTGAAAAAGCGCGCCTAGGCCAGATTGATCCAGTGATTGGTCGTGAATTCGAAATCCGCTTGATGCTAGATATCCTGATGCGCCGTCGCCAAAACAATCCTATTCTTACTGGCGAGCCAGGAGTAGGAAAGACTGCCGTTGTAGAAGGACTGGCTCTTAAAATTACCACCCATCAAGTGCCTGATCCACTTAAAAATGTAGAGCTGCATATGTTGGATCTTGGATTATTACAAGCGGGTGCCAGTGTCAAAGGTGAATTTGAAAATCGACTCAAACAAATCATTCAGGAAGTTCAGTCTTGTCGTTATCCTATTATCTTATTTATTGATGAAGCCCATACCCTGATTGGTGCTGGAGGTCAAGCGGGTCAGAATGATGCAGCCAATCTGTTAAAACCGGCTTTGGCACGTGGTGAACTACGCACCATTGCAGCGACGACTTGGGCTGAGTACAAACAATATTTTGAAAAAGATGCTGCGCTTAGTCGGCGTTTCCAGGTCGTGAAAGTAGAAGAACCGACTGAAGAAGTGGCTATCGACATGTTACGGGCCATGATTCCGGTCATGACTCAGCATTTTCAGCTGCACATTGATGATGAAGCCATTATTGCTGCGGTACGTAATTCGCATCGTTATATCAGTGGACGGCAATTACCAGATAAAGCCATTAGTGTTTTGGATACGGCAGCAGCACGGGTGGCTTTGAGCCAAAATTCGCAACCGGTCAAGTTAGACCAGTTACAGGCACAATTACATAATTCTCAACTGGAATATGGCCTTTTACACAAAGAGCATCAAGATGCCCTGATGCATCAAGAGCGTTTAATTAAATTATCAGAAAAAATTTCCAACTTAGAACAGGAAATTTCACAGCTGAGATGCCAATGGCAGCAAGAACTGGAGCTAATTCAGCAAATCAAATCCTTACAGGCTCAATCTGAACAGAGTGAGAAGCAGAATCAAATAAAAACATTACGCCGGCATTTAGCCCAGATTCAGGATCAAGATCCATTGGTCTTTGAAGGTGTGAACACGCTTATCATTAACCAAATCATTTCAGACTGGACTGGAATTCCGGTAGGAAAAATGATGAATAATGAGATCCAGCAAGTATTAACGCTCCAAGATAAATTATCACAACGTGTCATGGGCCAGGATGATGCATTACAACAGCTGGTACAAGGCATTAAAACGTCTAAAGCTCAACTGGATGATCCGAACAAACCGCAAGCTGTGTTTTTGTTAGTTGGCCCAAGTGGTGTAGGAAAAACTGAAACTGCCCTCGCCTTGGCGCAGGAATTATATGGTGGTGAGTCACATCTGATTACGGTGAATATGTCAGAATATCAGGAAGCTCATACTGTATCTTCCTTAAAGGGTGCGCCTCCAGGTTATGTCGGCTACGGTCAAGGAGGCGTATTGACGGAAGCTGTGCGCCGTAATCCATATAGCGTAGTTTTACTGGATGAAATCGAAAAAGCGCATACTGATGTGCAGGAGTTATTTTATCAGGTCTTTGACAAAGGAATGCTGGAAGATGGCGAAGGCCGACTAATCGATTTTAAAAACACTACGATTCTGCTGACGTCGAATGTGGGTTCCAGTGCCATGATGCAGGCTTGTTTAAATCAACCTAGGGAAAACTGGCCAGATGCCAATACTTTGATAGATCAATTAAAACCAAGCTTATATCAGCAATTTAAACCGGCCTTTCTAGGACGTATGCAGATCGTGCCTTATTATCCTTTGCACGATGAACTGTTAATCCGGATTATTCAGCATAAACTAGCAAAGATTATCCAACGCATCCAGCAGCAATATGCCATGCAAGTTACTTATAATGAAGACGTGCTTGAACTACTACTCAGCCGCTGTACTGAAGTTGATAGCGGTGCACGTAATATTGATCATATTTTAAATGCTTCCATATTGCCTGCTTTGGCTACAGAAATACTCATGGCCATGAGTGAAGAAAAGCTGCCTAAATTAATTCATATTGATGTCCAGCAAGATGAAATCCTTTACAGTGTAGATCCAAAAATTAAAACAGTTAAAAAATTTCGTTTTAAAAGCAATACAGCTGATGTTGTATGATCAGATTAAATAATAAAAACAAATAAATATAAGAATGGGTATAGAAATGACACTGAAATTTGAATATTTATTGCAAGGAATTTCCATTGAACAGCCATGTGGTGTGGATTGTTCATTTTCAAATGATTTTCATGCGATTAAAAAAGCCAAAACTTGGGATGATCCCCTATTGGATCAAGGTGACTGGATCGCTGAACCCAAACAAGCGGATTGGCAATTTGTGAATGACAAAATAATTGAATTATTGTGCGAAAAAACCAAGGATATTCGATTATATACTTGGCTCATTCAGGCATGGAGTCATCTATATGGTTTTGAAGGTATTGCTCGAGGATTAGAACTAAGCCAACAAAGTCTGGGGCGCTACTGGTTAGAGATACATCCTGTTATTGAAGAGAATAATTTTGATCAGCGTTTAGGTTTGTTGCAAGGTTTGATTGCACAGTTCCCCATATTAATGAAACAGATTCCTTTGGTCAGCTCCGCACCTTTTTATAGTTTAAGTACATATGAAGCACTTTTACATCAGCGCAATATGCAACTAAAACAACAGGATTATTCTTCTGAAAATGATCCTGTTCAGGACTTGGAATATTTTGAGCAACTATTGCTAAATACTGACAAATCTATACTGAGCCGAAATAATCAATATCTTTTGGAGATTCAGGCAGAGTGGCAGAAACTTAAAACCACTTTGGATCAACTGTTGGGTCTGGATGCACCAAGTTTTGCAGCCACAGACTCTCAGCTCGAAGCAATATTCACCAGTATCAAGCGAATCTATAAAATCGAAACATTTGCGCAACCTTCCGAAATAATATTAGATCAGGTGAACTCACCACAACCTCATACTTCGGAAGCAGTTGTGATGAATATCTCACATGTAAATTCAAATCTGCAAAAATTTCAGCCCCACGCCCAAAACCATTTGGCCAATCGTCAACAGGCAATGCAGTTATTACAAGAGATTGCTCAGTATTTTCAGATCAATGAACCACATAGCCCAGTGAGCTATATGCTACAAAAAACAATTAAATGGAGTCAGCTGCCCTTACATGAATGGCTGGCTCAAGTCATTAAAAATGAGAATCCTGTAGAGCATGTCCATGAATTACTGGGTGTACATACCAATAATGAATCAAAGAATGAATGGTAAATATTAAAATGTTCAGAGCAGAAAAAGTACTTTGGGGCGAAGGTCTATTTTTAAGACCGCAACATTTTCAATTACAAGATGCTTATCATGAGCAACGTTTGAGTCATATGATTCGTGCGACATTTCCTTTTGCTCATGGAATTCAATCCATCCAATTTGATGAAGCACAGTTCAATATGCACATACTGGCATTAAGTAAAATTGAAATGATTTGGCAGGATGGTGAAATTTATCAGGCACCAGCACAGGATTTATTACCGGAACCCGTGCAACTGGATGCTTTAAACCTGCATGGAGAGATGCAGGTTTATTTGGCTTTACCGATGCTACAACCGAATAAAAAAAATGTAAGTCATGCCGAAAGTACTCAGGCTGGCCGTTATCACTCGCAGTTAATTTCAACCCACGACTTATTTACCGATGCAACGACTGCAGAAATCACCCTGTTACGCCGTCGTGCTGAATTTAAGCTATTTGAACTCGGGCAAATACCTCAACAGCATCTGGATGGCTATTTATATATCCCGGTTGCTCAAATCAAAAGACAAAGTTCAGGAAATTTTATTCTCAATCATAAGTTTATTCCTCCCATTCTACATATCCAGGCATGTGAGTATCTGCTAGACAATTTAAAGCGAAGCTTAAATATCATTCGAGCCAAAATTAAGACGATTCAATCCAATAACCGTGAAAATGAACAGAAATTGATTGAATTTCGCTCGGGAGATATTGTCTCTTTCTGGCTGGTAAATGCCTTAAATACAGCCCATGCAAGCTTGAACCATATTTTGCAGTATCCGCAAATTCATCCGGAACGACTATATGTGGAACTGCTACGACTTACTGGATCTTTACTCACCTTCTCGACTGCTTATGAGATTGATCAACTGCCACAGTATCAACACCATCAACTTTACGACAGCTTTAATCAGCTGGATATTATTCTCAGAGATTTACTCGATACGATTATCTCGAATCGCTATATCAGTATCAGTTTAAAAGAAACACGTCCATCCTATTGGATTGGGAGTCTGGAAACAGACAAAATCAGCCGAAATACCAGGTTATATCTGGCTGTATCGAGTAGCGTAATGCCAGCGCATAATCTGATTGCGCATGTTCCGGTCCGTTTCAAGGTCGGCAGTACCATCGATGTTGAACAACGCGTAATTGCAGCTTTGCCTGCTGTGCCAGTGCAGCATCTTATGCAGGTTCCTACAGCAATTCCGGTGCGATCCGGTGTTCATTATTTTGAGATCGAACCAAATAATGAACTGTATCAGCGCATGCTGGATTCAGAAGCAATTTGTGTTTATATCCCGAATGGGTTTCAGGATATTGCGATTGAACTCATTGCGGTTATGAATGGATGAATATTCAAATGAATACAATCACAAATAATCCTTCTTCACTGTTTGAAGAGGATCAGAACGGAATCGGCGATATAGCAAGACAAGCTATCGAAACCAATATCTTATACAGGGCAAGTTTGCTAGATTTACTGCATGATGGTTTCTATATCGTTTTTCTTATAAAAAATCACTATATACCTGCTGATATAGAATTATTCCGTGAGAAAGTTTTGCAGATGCTCAGCCAATTTGAAAGCCAGGCACGTAAGGTACAATTTTTAGCTGAAGATATTCAAGATACCAAATATGCCTATTGTGCTTTACTGGACGAAACGATTGTCACACAACAGGATGAGCGCTTTTTTGATTTGCAGAATTCCTGGATGTTGAGCCCGTTGCAATTAAGTCTGTTTGGTTCACAACTGGCTGGCTATCAGTTCTTTGAATATCTGGAAAACATCCGTCATAAAGACAAGGATCGACTGGCAGTATTAGAGGTTTATCATTACTGTCTATTATTAGGCTTTCAGGGAAAATACCGGATTGAATCGATTGAACATTTGAATAGTTTGGTGGCTCGAGTCGGAGATCAGATTGATTATCTCAAAGTTAAGAAAACGGCCTTCTCTCCTTTTTCCGCACTTCCCGATCAAATCAGACATATAATTCATCGAGAATTACCATTTTTCTGGATTCTAATTTTCCTGTTTTTATTTGCAGTATTCAGCTTTGTCGCTTTTAAATATGCTTTATCGACAGAACAAACAACTATTTTTGCTCAATATCAGAATCTGATTAGCGCTCCTGCTGAGCAAGCTTATATTACGATTCATTTACCCTAATTAAATTTTTCAGATCAATACCATGAAAGCTCATAAAAATAAAAACTTAAAAGTATTTACTTCAGAAAAATTGAATGCAATCTTTGCAAAGAATTGCGCCGTTGTACAATTTATATCGCTTAAGAAAAGACTGGGTTGGAATCTGAACTAGATCAAGTATTTCACTTATGATTTTTATCATATTGAGTAGCTTCACCCTAATGAGCTTGGTAATGTTCGCCCTGCTGTCCTATGAATTTAGACGAAGGATACAGGGTGTTTTTCTCAGATTTATTCCGCAAAGCAAACAGCAATTGACTCAAGCAATACATTTTTCACGTAAATTTTATCGGGCGGCCTCGCCTGAACATCTGCATTCTCATTGGTATGTGCAGCAGTGGTGGATTTTGATTACCGGATTAATATTATTTGGCAGTATTTTGCTACTCGCTTTTACCCAGCCCTTAACTGCCAGAAAATTTGAATCTGAATATTTAAGGAAAGTTGATCCACAAATTTATGCTCTTTTGGATGGGCAAATGTTGACAGCTCCGCCTGAAGTTGCTGACCGCCTCATTATAGAAGCCCTTCAACAAGAGCATTTTCCAGATCATCCGGCTATTTCAGCACAAAGCTTTAATTCAAATCTTGAAGATATTTATAGACCAGCAATGCATACGCATTCAGATATCAGTACAGCAGACCGTAAATGGCATAAGATGAATCCACGATTTAAGCAACGTTTACTGATGGTATTTAAAATCATGAAAGAACAGCATGATTATGAGCTGGTTTTACTTGAAGGCTATCGGAGTCCGGAACGGCAAAATTCGTTGGCAGCCGATAGTAATATTACCAAAGCCAAAGGCTTTCAGAGTTATCATCAATTTGGATTGGCTGCAGATATTGCCTTTAAACGGCATGGCAAAGTAGTCATTACAGAACGTGATCCCTGGGCCATGCGCGGTTATGAGTTATATGGTCAGGTCGCTGAATCGGTAGGTTTGACCTGGGGCGGCCGCTGGAAATCCATTAAAGATTTCGGACATACTGAATATCGTATGCCCGGTTTAAAGAAAACTGCTGAGATGGCACATCAACTGATCCATGAAGGGCAATTACAGGTACATACATTACATCCTTAAATATTACTTAATTAACAAAGGCTTGCATGTGCTTAATGACTTCATCTGGTTTTTCACCATGTAGCCAATGACCGGTATTTTCAATGACTTCAATTTTTGCCTGAGAAAACTGTTCATTAATTGCTGCAAAATGTTCTGGTTTTGAGATATAAAAAGAATCACCACCACGCAGAAATAAGGCTGGCCGATTAATTTTTTCGACCTTTTCCCAAGCCATAATATCTGGATAATGATCAAATAAAGCCTGAACATTAAACAGCCACTGCCCTTTATTAAAGGATTTTAATAAAAATTGAATCACCATTTCTTCATGAATATATTTACGCATAATTTTTGCTGCTTCCAGTCGTGAAGCAACATTTTCTTGCTGTACTGCAAATAAGGCTTGAAAAATTTCAGCATGATGATTTTCATGATATTGGATCGGTGTAATATCAAGGACGACGAGTTTTTCAGTCTGTTCACGAGCTAAATCTGCCAGTTTCATAGCAATTTTCCCACCCATAGAATGTCCAACAACGACAAACTTATGAACATTTAAACTGGATAAAGTTTCCAATACATCTTCTGCCATGAGCTGATAGTTAATATCAGAGCTATGACCAGAAAGACCATGATTACGCACATCAATTTGGATCACGGTTCTCTGTTCAGAAAAATGTCGAGCCAATACTCCTAAATTACTCAAACTACCAAATAAACCATGAATAAAGATCATTGGAGATACTGTTGAAGTTTCATGATGGTGTAATTGATAGTTAAGGATCATTTGAGAATTCCGTGATTTCTTGATTTAATTGTTAATAGTGGGTTGATATTGAAAATTAATCAATTGCCAAATTTTTAAAATAAAAATTTGCTTAGGCTATTTTATAAATATAACAGGATTAGTTTTGTAGCATAAATATAAGATATAACTTCACTACCCTGCTTGGAGTACCATTCATTTATGTATGAAGACAAAATTCACGCTATTCGTTATGAAGTCATTTCTATAATGCTTATGTGTGACATGATCAAGCAACAATATTATGCAGTATTAAAAGATCTCTCGACAAAGCTTAGAAAAATATTAAAGTTTAATTGTTAAATTATAGTTATCAATTTTCTTATTTCCCGGATATATCCCCGGGATAATGAGTAACAATCATGCTTATACTTTAGTTTAACTTTACAAAAAACCCTACAGATAGATGCATCTTATTTAAGATGATATTTTTTGGTCAAAATCCAGCCAAGATTAAAATAATAATATTCTCTTTATTTTCATTAATGCGTGATGAGAAGAAGTACCACTCGCCCTATTCAACATCCCTATTTTTACAGAATAAGGTGGTGGTCATTCCTGATTTACTCAGGCTCTGATCCTGTCGATCAAGAAAACTTTTGGCGACCATAGCCATCATGGGCGCCATATCCAGACTGTTATTTTCTTCAGAAACTTTTTGAATGTCCTGATAGGCTTTCAGTCGATTACAAAAAGCCTGACGTTGGGTTTTGGCATCGGCCTTTGGATCATCTTCATCTAAAATGTGCTTGGTTTCATTGACGATTTTAGTCTGTTCTGAAATAAACTGGTCATACGCACTTTGTGAAAGTGGTTCTGCAAAGACCATGCTATTCAGTAAGAATAACAATCCTGCACAAATGAAAGATGATTTTTTTAGCATTTAGATTTCTTCTTTCCAGACATCTTCATAATCATCGGCATCAATCATGAAACGAAAACCTGTTTCCAGAGCCAGATATGGTAATACTTCTGGTGCGATATCCTGTAATTCACGTACGGTCATCGTTTCAAAAGCATCTTCACTTGAAGGTTCTCCGCCATAAATATACCAGCTGATATTTTCCGCTGTCTCAGGCTTTTTACGAATACCAACTATCGGATCCTGCTTTAAGGTATGTACGGCCACAGCAACAACATCATCACCCGTGACTTCAACATAAGCTGAGCCTACTTCTTCACAAAGTAACTTTTGCTCTGCGATCAGTTCTTGTAAAGGTGATAGATTTTGCGTGTTTTTCGACATTCGATATTACTCATTTATTTGCATTAGCACGCTATTTTAACTGAATTTTAGCAATGCTGATGAGGATTTCGTCGAGATGTTAAAATATCTGCGCTTAAAATTGTTTAAGCGCAGATATGAATTTCAGGCTTATTTGAAAATTTTAAAACGCTCTTCGTCCGCAAGATAATCTTTGGCATGTGTTTCGCCTTCGATTGAACCAAAGACCAGCTGTGCGCGAAGCTTCCAGTTGGCTGGAATGTCCCACTCAGCATGCACCTGCTCATCTACGATCGGATTATAATGCTGTAAAGATGCACCTAGGCCTTCAGTATGTAATGCTGTCCATGTGGCAAATTGCGCAATCGCAGTAGAATGCTCTGCCCAGACAGGGAAGTTATCCGCATAAGACGGGAATTGCTCCTGCAACGCTTGTACCACTGTTTGATCTTCAAAGAATAATACCGTACCTACACCAGCAGCAAAGCTGGCCATTTTAGCAGTGGTTTTTGCTGCACTTGCTTCATCTTTTGCATAACTTTTTAATTTATCTGCAACGATGCCCCAAAACTTTTCATGTTCTGTGTTGAATAAAATGACGGCGCGTGAAGACTGAGAATTAAAAGCAGATGGACTTTGTTTAATTGCAGTTTGAATTAAATCAGTTAAACGTTCAGGAGATTGTTCAATATTCTTGCCAATGGCATAAATAGTACGGCGTTTAGTAATTAAATCTAAAAACTGATTCGACATTTTTAAAAATCCTGGGATATATCTTCGGGAAAATTGGAACCTTTAGTTATTTTTGTGAAGCATAGCTAATCAATTAAACTTTTAGCTTATCTAAAAATAAAGCTTATATACCTTAAAAAATAATAGACAGAATTACTAGGCTATTTGCTTGATATTTTTATATATTTTTTAGCTAAAACTGATTCTTTTCACCTATTTTTTAAACAAAGGTTAAAATTACTGCCCAATGAAAATACTTTAGGATAAATAGTGGGCTATCTTGCTCTGTTCTCGGGCGAAATTCTAGGAATCATTATTTTTATAAGGTTTATTTTTTGAAGATCCCTGTTAAAGAGAATCTAATAATATAGCTTAGGCTATTTCCAAGCATCTCCGATCATGAAGGAAAGCTTAGGCTACAGATAAAATTAATCCCCCAAGAATGGAGGACTAATTTTTAGCAATGAAAACTATAAACTTAAATTAAAATTTTGCATTCAAAACTTGAGCTGATACTTTACTTTTCCACAGCTCACGTAGTGTCGGTAAATAGAATTTCTCACCTAGTTCAACCAGTTCTGCATCGATCAGTGCATGCATTTCGTGCATAAACAGATAGTCCAGTTCAACTGTACTTAGTTTTGACTGCTGCTTTTGATAGTCCTTACGCTTTTGCTGGGCTTGTTTAACCAAACGATCCGCAAATGCTTTATCTTTAAACTGGCTAATCGCCTTTAAACGCAGTTCAATAATGCCCCAACCGGTTAACAACATTTGGAAAGTCTCAAAGTCACCGCTGGCCGACTCCCAAGACATTTCTTCCAGATTTTCATCATCTGGAAGCACCGGCAAAAGAAGTTCCATGACACTTGGAAAAATCTTTTTAAAATTCAGAATAAATTTAACAGGATGCTCACCTGGATAATCCTTGAATTGCACCTTTCTTTGAACATCTGTTAAATAAATATCAAGCATAAAACAATCATCAGTGGTTAATCTCATCGAGATCTATTGTACGCAACTCTGCCTGAGATAAAAACCACTGCTGACGATTCCATGATAAAACAGGCTGAAAGATTGAAAATAAAAGCCTTAAACGCTTTATTTTACATTTGGTGAGACCATCTGTTCAGGACGTACCACCTCATCAAACTGTTCAGCCGTGACTAAACCAAGTTCAACAGCCACCTGCTTTAAGGTTTTAGCTTCTTTATAGGCAGTTTTGGCAACCTTGGCTGCATTCTCGTAACCAATCACCGGGTTTAATGCAGTGACCAGCATTAATGAGTCATGCAAGAAATGATCAATCTTGTCACGGTTCGGCTCAATACCTACGGCGCAGTGATCATTGAAACTATTACAGGCATCGCCCAAAAGCTGGATGGATTGCAGTAAGTTATAGGCAATCACAGGCATAAACACATTCAGCTCAAAGTTACCCGATGCACCTGCCACATTAATCGTGGTGTCATTTCCAAGCACTTGCGCCACCACCATGGTCATGGCTTCACTTTGCGTCGGATTGACCTTACCCGGCATAATGCTTGAACCTGGCTCATTTTCAGGAATACGCAGTTCACCAAATCCACAACGAGGCCCACTGGCTAACCAACGAATATCGTTGGCAATTTTATTTAGGCTGACTGCAAGGGTTTTTAATGCGCCTGAAGCAAATACCGCAGCATCACGGCCGGCCAAAGCTTCAAATTTATTCGGAGCAGTGACAAATGGTAGACCTGTCAGCTTCTCCAGTGTTTCTGCGGCCTGAACTGCATAATCAGGATGGGCATTTAGACCTGTACCAACAGCCGTCCCGCCCAATGGCAACTCATACAAACCCAGTAAAGCTTGCTGTAAGCGAATCAAGCCATGATCAAGTTGGGATACATAACCACTAAATTCCTGACCTAGGGTTAAAGGTGTCGCATCCTGTAAATGCGTCCGGCCAATTTTGACAATATCGGCAAAGGCTAAAGATTTTGCATGCAAGGTATCGCGTAGACGGGTAAGCGCTGGAATAAGAAGTTGATTAATCTGCAAACTCGCTGCGACATGAATCGCAGTCGGGAAAGAGTCATTGGTCGATTGGGCACGGTTGACATGATCATTTGGATGAACCGGTTTTTGCGCACCTAAATGATTGCCCAATTTTTGATTGGCAATATTGGCTATCACCTCATTACAGTTCATATTACTTTGCGTGCCTGAACCGGTTTGCCAGACCACCAGTGGAAACTGGCTATCCCACTGCCCGCTAATCACCTCATCTGCTGCATCCACAATATAGCCCGACAGCTCTTGAGGAATCTGATCCAGTTTAGCATTGGTCAAGGCTGCAGCTTTTTTTACCAGTCCCATTGCACCAATCATTGCTCGTGGCAAGCGTTCATTGCCGATCTTGAAGTTTTGCAAGCTACGCTGGGTCTGAGCGCCCCATAAAGCCTCACTCGGTACGGCCACTTCGCCCATGGTGTCATGTTCAATACGTGTTTGCATGTTCAACCTCAATTTTTTACATATCGCTGATTTTAAAAGCATCTATCACGATACTTTGCTAGATTAATTAAAAGTAATCGATTATATTAAATATGTAAATGATAATTATTATCAAATATTTTTTACTTATCTCATTTACTGTCCTCTCAGTATATTTTGATAAAATAGCCATTCATCCTCAAGCATCTTTTTCAGTGAACGCTGCGGTTGCCAATGCAAAATCTGCTGTGCCTTTTCAATATTCGCGCCTAGCTGGTCAAGCTCTGCATGAGGATAAGGCAAGGCATCGACTGTTCTAATTACAGACTGAGTCACTTCAGCCAGTTGATCCAGTAAATCCTGTATGGAAATCAATTCACCGGCAATATTAAAAGCTTCACATTTTAATTCCTGCTGTTGTGACAGCCATTGCAAGGACTTGATCACCGCATCACAACAATCTGCGACATGCAGAAAACTGCGTTCTACTGTGCCATCCGCAGTATGGGCCTGACGGCGTAATTCCAAATATTCACGTTGCTGTGCAGCGACCTGCATCGCCAAAGGCACAATATTTTTCGGTAAAGGTGGCACTGCTTCCCCCAGCACACCGTGTTCAAAGGCACCGGCGATATTAGACAAACGCAGGATCGCAATGCGCCACTCGTTATCTGTTTTGACAGTATCCCGAATAATTTCCTCAACCATCTGTTGCGATTTAATATAGGGATTGGGATAAGTATAGTTAAAAGGTAGATCTTCATTGAGATCCGTACCGGATTGTCCATAGACTGCCAGACTGGATAAATGCACCAGATGCCGTACGCCGGTACGTTGCATGGCGCGCATTAAGCTCATAATACAGCTGACATTATCATTATAATATTCAAGGGGTTTTAATACTGATTCTTCTAGCGACTTAAAACTGGCAGCATGTACTACAGCCTGAATCGAATGCTGTTCAAATACTTTGTTTAATGCAGGCGTATTGCGAATATCAATTTTGATAAAAGGCACATACATCCCGGAAATATATTCAAGTCGCTCCAGCGTCTGCAAATTGGCATTGGCCAAATTATCGACCACAATGACCTCTAATCCTTGTGCTAACAGACTTAAAGCAATATGTGAGCCTAAAAAGCCTAATCCACCCGTCACTAAAATCATTGTATACTACCTACTTTCTGATGAAGCCCAGATCAAGCTGTTGCTATTGATCAAGCCTGTAGTGAATTTCGATGAGCACCTTAATTCTTGTTACCTCCGCACCAACTTCTATTTATGCCTGGCATGCCCTTGGTTTGGCGCAGGCATTACACAACAAAAACCAAGAATTCCGCGTATTCTTTTATCAGGACGGCGTGTCGGTCGCAAATGCACTGCAATGGGTGCCCGACGATCAACGTCATCTTACACATGCCTGGCAAGCACTCAATATTCGCCTCCCAGTCTGTGTAAGTGCAGCACTGGCGCGAGGGATTACAGATCAGGACAATGCTCAACGTCACAATATTCAGCAGCATAATCTGGCGGATGCCTTTGAATTGGTCGGTTTAGGTGAACTTGCCGATGCTGTTCAATCCTCACAACGTCTGATTCAATTCTAGATGTTCCATTTTTTAGAATGTGTTGCTTTTCCAAGGAATCTTGTGTGAAATCTGTACTTGTTATATTAACCCAAGCCAATCTGACCAGCCTGCAAGTGCATGAAAGCCTGTCTGCGACCATGGTTTTGGCGACATTTGGTGCGGAAGTGAAAGTTCTGCTACAAGGTGCGGGCCTTAGTCTTCTACGCTCAGAACTGCAGTTTGATCAGTTACAACATGCCTTTAAACTGGCCTCGAATATGGTCGACAGTTTTGAGTTTTATGACCTCACTCCAATTCTGATTGAACAGAAAAACCAGAACTCGCCCTTTGTGGCTCAGAACGAACAAGAGATTGAATTTATTGAGCTAAGCCCAGCGTTTATTCAAGGCTTTGATCATGTGCTGTATTGGTAAGGAATAAAGGATATATAAAATGTCAAATCACACACTTTATCTGATCCAATCGAACTATGCGGCAACGGCGCAGACTCTGGAACAACTCGCTCAAATTTATACCCTCGGTGATCAAGTCGTACTGATGGGTGAAGCCGTATTACAGCTGGAGCATTCATTTCTACAAAATTTGCCGCAAATTTACATGCTGGAAAATGATGCAGAGCTTTTGACACAGCCTTTGTCGGATCAGGTCAAGCTTCTCGATTTTGCCGATTTTGCAGATCTTTACCTCGGGTTTAATCGCTGTATTTCAATGAAATAATCAATGAGTTAAATATGAATTTAGAACTGGATCAAGATGGTCATCTGATCGATTACACCATTTGGAATGAAGAAGTCGCGCAAGTCCTGGCCAATAACCTGGAACTGAACTTAACCCCGTGGCATTTTGAAATTCTGCAAGCAGTGCGTCAGTTCTATCAGCAGTTTGGCCATTCACCGGCCACACGTCCCTTAATTAAATTCCTAATGAAAACGGTTAGTGCTGACATCAACAATGCCATGCTTCAGGAAAAGTTTAATACGGGTCTGGTCGCGCGGCATTTAAGCCGTTTGGCCGGCGTACCCAAGCCTGCAAATTGTTTATAAAAGTACGCTGTCTTCAATACTTATATCTAAATGCCTGAATTCTCATTTGGGCTTTTTTATGAAAGCAATTTTCACATCTAAAATAATAAAAGATATTCGTGGCTTGAATTCGTCAACTTCGGGTTTGTTCTAAGGTTCGCAAAGCCCGATGCAATTCATGATCCATTTCTGGCAGAACTTTCAGCAGAAACTCAATTTGTGCTTTCGCCTCGTCTCGAGTCACCAGTTTAGCTTCTACCAGCGTCTGCTGTAGACTAACCAGCAAACTGACCTGTCTAGGATCTGGTTGTTGCCCCTGACCTAAAGCACTGATGATTTGAGCAAAGTCTAGATATAACTGTTGTTGTTGCTTTAACAATAGGCTTTGCTTTGTAGCTACATTATTTGGTTCAGCCTGTGTATTTTGGCTATTGCTCTTAAAACTCAGAGACATATAGCTGGGTGATTTTTCAAGTCGGGCAACCTGATCACGATGGGCTTGGACTTGATTGGCAAAATCAGTCCGATAGATGTCTTGTCGTATCTGGTAAGCAATAGCCACCAAAATGCCGAACAAGAGTAATCCGATGATGAGATATAAAAGAACGGTCTTATCTTTCATCTTGATCTCCTCAACCCAATAAAGACAGCTCTTATCAAAACGCTGCCTATATCGTTGCTCGACTACGGCGTTGACCAGTCTATTGGTGCATAGCCGATCCGAACACGTTGTGGATGATTCCCAACTGGTACACTGAGCACTTTATCCCCTGTGGCAAAATCAATCACGGTCACCACATCGGTTTCACTTTCGGAAATCACACAGCTTTTACCATCTGGACTACGCGTTGCCCAATAGGGTTTGCCGGCAGGAATCAGTTTGCCGGCAGTCAGCGTCTTACGATTTACAATCGTGGCATAATCATCCATGGTTCCTGCAACACAGAGCTTTTCACCATCAGCACTGATTGACAAACCATGATGACGCGAATCATTGACCCATTTTGTCCGGTCTTTCGGGATACTATCACTACCAGGGAGCTGTCCGATCCGGCTAATCTTGTTCTGATTCAGATCGTATTCAATCAGACCATTAAAGAATGAAACCTGGGCATAAAGTTTCGTTTCATCCTTGCTAAATACCATTGGGCGAACTGAATTGGATAAATCCTTGCGACCAAATGCATCGAGTGCAGGTCTGAAATCAATTTTTCTCAGCACTTGATGGGTATTGGCATCCGCGATACTAATGTAGCGTTTTCCTTTGGTGAAATCCTGCCACTGTGCATCCATTGACGTTTCAACATTGCCAATCGCGGAGTTCAGGATTTTGTTACCATCATCGAAGTAGATATTTTCATGCGGTTTATCACCCGTAGCAAAACGCCCTAACTCTTTGCCAGTGTGAATATCCAGGACATGTACCACATTGCCTGAAGATGCTGACACCGCCACGCGTTGACCATCTGGCGAAACCGCCATGTGATCGGCGCGAAAACCTTCAACTGGTGTACGCCAGTTCATCTTGCCTGTTTTGATATTAATAGAGACCACATCGGCGAAACTTGGACGCGATGCCACGATGGACTGACCATCTGGCGTCGAGTACATATCATCTACCAACTGATCATTACCTTCACCCGCTGTGGCCTGAATATAGGTATAGGCAATCAGCTTGATTGGATTGAGATGAATTTCTTTGAGACGCTCTTTACGGTCAGGAATCATGTTAATGACGCCAATTTTGCCAAAATCACCCGATGGACGAATCACAGTCACTGTGCCATCCCAGTTGTTTCCGACAAAGAAAACCTGCTGTGAATTGACAGGTGCAGCTGAAGGCGCAGAAGCGGCCTGTACACTCGGAAACGCAGACAGCATCGCCATTGCAGATAAGGTCAGATAGAATCGTGGCCATTTTTTATTTTGAACTTTCATCCTTTATGCTCCGCATAATCATTTTTATTATTTTTAATTCTTTATTGCGCACATTTCCGCTGTGCTTATTCGTGACCTAATATACAAAGGTATAAAATGATTTGCTGATTTTTCCGACCAAAAAAAGATCACTTCAAACGCTATTCATATAAATCTTCAGGGGAATTTGACCTTATACATCCAGCACATCGACAAACTGTGCATTCAGCACTTTGGCAAGATCAGCCGGTTTCAGTCCGATATCCAAGCCTCTTTTACCGCCACTCACATATATTTTATTGAGCTTTTCTGCTGATACATCAATGACTGTTTTTAAACGCTTCTTTTGTCCGATTGGACTGATTCCACCGACCAGATAACCGGTTAAACGTTCTGCATGTTTCGGATCTGCCATTTGCAGTTTCTTACAACCACAAGCTGCCGCTACTTTTTTTAGATTAAGCTGATGATTGACTGGTAACACGGCAACAAAATACTGTTTTTCATCCGTTACCAATAGCGTTTTAAAAACTTCTTCGACTTGTAATCCTAATTTTTCTGCAGCCTCTAAACCAAAGCTTTTCGCATTGGCATCATGTTCATATTCATGAATACTATATTCAATTTTTTGAGTTTTTAAGAGTTTACATGCAGGTGTCATAATACTTCTGGCTCAAGTCTGATCGCCTTAGTATATAAATATTCGCTCAAGAAGTTAATGTTTTTGCCCCATACCTCTGCTCCATATGCATGACTACAAGCTGTTTCTGAGATTTTTTACAAAGAGAGTGACGTGCAAAATACCAACAAAGATATGCGTTTTTGCCACTATCTAGATATCAGATGCGCCTGTGCCTAGCGATTTAGAATGCTTTGAAATGAACATATTCGTCATTTCATCAAGATATCGACAATCTAAATTTTTCCAAACCCTTCGCTATAAATCTCTTTAAATTCGATGTCTGTTTCTTAGTCAGCTTTATAAATTTAGAAACAGAACATAAAACTGATCTCTAAATTGAAGTAACTCATTTTTATCTGGTATTTTGTAATAAAATGCATATAAAAACACAGACTAAAATATTAAAATAAGCTTATTAACATATTGTCTTATCTTGCCTTTTTAAGTATTTCTCCATCTTTTCAAGATGAGATTTTGACATTAAGGGAAGCACGGTTAAAGGCAAAGTTAGGCTAGTCATCCTCTCACGCAAGTCAAGGATCTCTCGATTGAATGTCCTAATCGTTTAGGCCAGACATGAATTTTTGCAAGATTAAAATATGATCAAACAGCAGAGCTGATCCTTAACATGAAGATACAGTTACATAAAGGATATTAACTGTTTTTGCCAATTGGGTTTACAATGAAAACAATCTGAATACCCTGCGAATTGTAATTTTTTAACATTGCCAAATCTCTGCAAAGTTTTCATTATAGCGCCACTGTTTAGGATATGCTTTCTACGTCAATTCAAAGAAATTATAAATAGTCATGTAGAAAATCATGCAATAATAAGCAGAGTTTGCAGCTATCTTGCAAACAAACCTCGATACTTTTTAATTGGAGCATGCTGGATGAGTTCGACCATTTTGGTTATTCATGGACCGAATTTAAATTTGCTTGGAAAGCGCGAACCAGAAGTTTATGGTCATCTTACGCTTGGCGATATTAATCAGCAACTGACTGCTCAGGCTCAACAGGCCACATTACAGCTCGATACCTTCCAAAGCAACTGGGAAGGCGCAATCGTTGACCGAATTCATCAAGCCCAACTCGACGGCGTGCAATATATAATTATCAATCCGGCAGCATTGACACATAGCTCTGTTGCGATTCGCGATGCCCTGCTTGGTGTCGCCATTCCTTTTATTGAAGTCCATTTGTCAAACGTCCATGCACGCGAGGCATTTCGACATCATTCGTACTTGTCCGATAAAGCCATCGGCGTGATCTGTGGTCTGGGTGCAAAAGGCTATGCTGCTGCGCTCGACTATGTCATTGAAAAAATACAATCTTCTACAAAATCTTAATTAGGAATACTGTCTCATGGATATCCGTAAAATCAAGAAACTCATCGACTTGATGATTGAATCTGACTTACAGGCGATCGAAGTTAAAGAAGGCGATCAATCGATTGCATTAACTCGTCGTAATCCAGTGGTTGCAGCGGCTGTTCCTGCAATGCCTGCACCTGCAGCTGAAGTACCTGCGGCGAAGTCTCCGCGCGGTGCTGTTGAAACCTCTCCAATGGTTGGGGTGTTTTACTCTGCACCAAGCCCAGGCGAAGCGACATTTGTCAAAGTGGGTCAAACCGTTTCTGCGGGTGATACCTTAGGTATTATCGAAGCCATGAAAATCATGAACCCGATTGAAGCAACTCAAAGTGGTGTGATCGAAGAAATTCTAGTGAAAAATGGTGAAGTGATTCAATTCGGCCAACCACTTTTCCGCTACCGCGCTTAATCACCCCGGGGATTTATAATGTTGCAAAAAGTTTTAATTGCAAACCGTGGTGAAATTGCTTTACGCATCACCCGGGCTTGCAGAACTTTAGGGATCAAAACCGTAGGTGTCTATTCTGACGCAGACAAAGACCTGATGCATTTGCGTTTCTGTGATGAAGCCGTGTGTATCGGTCCGGGTGCGAGCAGTGACAGCTATCTGAATATTCCTGCGATTATTACAGCTGCTGAAATTACTGGCGCAGATGCCATCCATCCTGGTTATGGTTTTCTCGCTGAAAATGCTGAATTTGCAGAAATCGTAGAAAATTCTGGTTTTATCTTTATCGGTCCACGTCCAGAACATATTCGCTTAATGGGGAACAAGGTTTCTGCCATTATTGCCATGAAAAAAGCGGGTGTACCAACTGTACCGGGCTGCGACCATGCCGTAACCATTCACAATGCACTCGCTGAAGCGAAAGAGATCGGTTTCCCGCTGATTGTCAAAGCTGCTTCTGGTGGTGGTGGTCGTGGTATGCGTATCGTCGAAAATGTCGATACCCTGCTGGAATCTGTTCAGGCTGCACAGCGTGATGCGGAAATGTGGTTTGGTGATGATACGGTCTATATGGAGCGTTTCCTGCAAAAACCACGTCACGTTGAAGTACAGGTACTGGCTGATGGTAATGGTCATGCGATTCATCTCTATGATCGTGACTGCTCGCTACAGCGTCGCCATCAAAAAGTACTGGAAGAAGCGCCAGCACCGAACTTACCAGAGCAAGCACGTGCCGATATTCTAGAAGCCTGTGTCAATGCCTGTAAATTGATGCAATATCGTGGTGCAGGTACATTCGAATTCCTGTTTGAAGATGATGGATTCTTCTTCATTGAAATGAATACGCGTGTTCAGGTTGAACATCCGGTAACTGAAATGGTGACCGGTATTGATATTATCGAACAGCAATTGCGTATTGCTGGTGGCTTAGGTCTCGATATTCAGCAAGAAGATGTCAAGGTTTTAGGACATGCGATTGAATGCCGTATTAACGCAGAAGATCCATCAACCTTCTTGCCTTCACCCGGCAAGATTGAGAGCTTCTATGCACCAGGCGGCGCAGGTATCCGCTTAGACTCGCACATCTACCCAGGCTATAGCATTCCGCCGTATTATGACTCGATGATCGCCAAACTGATTTCGCATGGCAAGGACCGTGAGACGTCTATTTCTCGCATGAGAAATGCCTTGGAAGAAATGATTTTGACTGGCGTTAAAACCAATATTCCTTTGCACAAAGATTTAATCCTTCAGGATAAAAATTTCTGCAAACAGGCAATGGATATTCATTATCTGGAAAAACATTTGTTAAAGCAGCTTGAAAGCGCTGAAGACAAAGCTTAAATCAAAGCTCATAAAAAAACCGCTGTCATTCAGCGGTTTTTTTATTATTTGCAATTTAAGGCAATACGCGTCTGAGCACGGCAAAACATTGCTCGGCTTTTTCATTGGCGCAGAAGTTAATAGTATAAGGGTTTTGCCATTTCACAAAATACTGCGAAATTTCACCAGACTGATCCATCTGATTGCCTGAACAGTCTTTTTCATTATTGTCATATTTTACTTGCAGAATTAGCGCTGGAATCTGCTGCGAAGGATCCTGTGCCGGCTGATAGTCATACAGCCCTGACGTCCACTCATCGCCACTTTTAATCACCACATTATTATTGCCTTTAAAATTATAATATTCGATACATTTTTTATTATTCGGGATTTCCATTCCCCACAATCCGACAATTTCCGGACGGGTTTTCACGGTAAATGTATTTGGGATTTCAGCAGCTTTAGCAGGAACATTCGCTGGTTTTTTATTTTCTGTCGCCATTAGCCAAGGTGAGCTCATGAGTAAGATAAGGCTAAGACATATTTTTTTCATATTTACCGGCATCTTGTTAACAATTGATTCTAAATTATCATATTTTTTGGGATCGTGTCCCGCTCTAACGCAATTTCAATACAGAGTCAGAAATTATTTATCACATTGTTTAAAAACATGGATTTCTTTTCTGACTTTTTTTGTATATATTTCGTATATAAGAATCTTAATAGTTCGTATTAATAACAGATTAATCAAACAATAAAATTATATTTTGGGTCAAACTTAGTTACTGAACAAAGTGATCATTCACACTTAGAAATTTGAATAGGATTTTAAATTTGCAATTAGCTCGAATAACAGAACAACAGTTAAATCATGAAACCTATGCTTATTTTGTCAGTGTTTTCGCTGTTTTAGTCTGTTGTTTTATTGGGATCGCAACCAGACCGATTGAGTACCTGGCCTTATTGTGGCCGGCCAATGCTGCCTTGTTAGCCCTGTTCTTACGCTTTCCACATTTAAACAATATGGGAGGTTGGCTTGGTGCATTCAGTGCTTTTATGTTTGCAGATCTGGTCACCGGAAACAGCCTATTACAAAGCCTGTTTCTTACCCTGTCTAATCTGATCAGCACTATTGTTTCGATATTCTTTATTCGATATTTCAAGATTAATTACAAATACTATAATACCGGTTATACCTTCGTTCATTTATTTGGCATCTTCGCTTTTGCCGGCTGTCTGGCCAGTGCGGCTTTTGCAGTTCTCACCTTGCCGAATCTACCCAATTCATTCATGACCAAAGAAAATTTATGGATTGATTTTGGTCTGTGGTGGACCGGTGAAATGGTGAATTATATTGTGTTTCTCCCTTTAATCTTGGCATTCCCAAGAATAAAAGACATGCAGTACTTATTTAAAAACCGTCGCCAAAAACGTAATTACTTCAGCTATTTTTTACCTGCATCTTCAGTCGTGGCCTGTATCATCATTACCAATATTTTTGCAGGCCCCGGCGCAATGCTCTACCCTCTGGCTGCACTGATTTGGGCTGCATTGACCTATCGCCTGTTTACCATGACCATCATCAATGCCTTTGTGATTATCCTGACCTATTACAGCCTGACCCAGTTTTATGCCACCAATCACACCATCCTGGCAGACTCTACGATTTATATTTCGCTCCGGATCGGGCTGTTTATGCTGGCCTTATCTCCGCTCATACTGTGTATTATCAGCCAAAACCGCAATGAGCTGTTTAAACGGGTCTTGTATCTGGCCAATCACGACAGTCTAACGCGTACCATGAATCGTCATTTTTTCTTTCAGAAGGGTGAATATTTACTGCAATATGCCAAGACGATGGAATTTTCAGTCATCATGCTGGATATCGATTATTTCAAACGCTTGAACGATCATTTTGGCCATCATGTCGGTGATAAAGTCTTACAACACTTTGCGCAGATTGTACGTAACAATTTGCGTGCTCAAGATCTGTTTGCACGGATTGGTGGCGAAGAATTTGTGCTGTTACTCTGGAACACCGAGCCTTTTGAAGCTCAGGATATTGCAGAACGCATACGTAAACGTGTAGAAAAAACCCCGATGCATCAATCAGATGGTTCAGACCTCTACATTACCGTGAGTGTAGGGATTACCCATCAAAATGAACCACAATCACAAGACCTGCAAAACCTGATCAATATTGCAGATCAGGCCTTATATCAGGCCAAACATCGTGGACGTAATCAGGTGGTGCTTGCATCTTAAACTAAAATCATCTACAACCTTGAACAGCATTAACGCTAGGGAATGGCAATGAAATTAGAAGAATATCTACAATATGACGGTTTAGGATTGGCTGAACTGGTCGCCAATAAACAGGTACATTCCAGTGAACTTTTATCCGCTGCCTTAGAGCGTAGCTCAATTGCCAATCCCGAACTGAATGCTATTATTATTCCCATGCATGAGCATGCATTAAAACGGACCCAGCAGAATTTATCCGGACCTTTTGCCGGTGTGCCTTTTCTGGTCAAAGACCTGTTTCAGGAATATGCAGGTTATCCAACCTCTTATGGCTGTCAGGGCTTAAAACGGATCGGTTATATTGCCGAAACCAATGCCGAGATTGTCAATCGTTGGGAAAAAGCTGGAATTGTCACTTTTGGCCGTACCAATACGCCTGAATTTGGCATTAAAGGGATTACCGAACCAGATGCCTGGGGTAGCTGTAAAAATCCATGGAATTTACAACATAATAGCGGCGGCTCATCGGGTGGCTCGGCTTCTGCTGTGGCTGCCGGCATTGTACCAATTGCGGGTGCAGGCGATGGCGGCGGTTCGATACGTATCCCCGCTTCATATTGCGGGCTGTTTGGTCTAAAACCAAGTCGTGGCCGTACCCCCTGGGGGCCGCAAATGAGTGAGGCCATGCATGGTGCAGCGATTCAGCATGTCCTGACTAAAACAGTGCGGGACAGTGCTGCAATGCTGGATGCCACGCATGGTGAAGATCACAGCTCGCTATTTAAGATTCAGCGTCCACAGCATCATTATCTGGATGTGATTCAGCAACCACCGAAAAAACTGAAAATTGCCTTTAATCCCCATTCTACCATTGGCACGCCTGTCTCTCCGGATGCTGTGAAAGCCATCGAACAGACGGCCAAACTGCTGGAATCTTTGGGACATGAGGTGGTTGAAGACCGTCCGGCCATCGATGGCATGCAACTGGCCAAGGATTTTATTACCACCTGGTTTAGCCAGTTTTCATTTATGCTGGATGAAATCCAGAAAGGCTACCCGTCTAAAGCGAAGGATTTTGAACTGGACTCTTTAGCACTGGCGGCTTTTGGAGCTAAAACCAGCGCACTTGATTATATCCAGAACCTGAATAACTGGGGCCAGTACGTGACCCAGATGAATCATTTCTTTGATGATTATGATCTGTATCTGACGCCTGCAACCGCAACCGTCGCACCGAAAAATGGCGAAGTCAAAACACCTGCATGGCAGAAGCCAATTTTAAAGGCTTTATTGGGTGTAGGTAAGGCCCATCTGCTGGCACAAGGTAAACTGGTCGATCAGATTGTCAAAGAAAACCTGAAATGGGTACCTTTTACTCAACTTGCCAATATTACCGGGCTTCCAGCCATGTCAGTGCCGTTGTACTGGAATGAACAAAACCTGCCGCTCGGTTCGCAGTTTATTGCACCCTTTGCCCGTGAAGACCTGCTATTGCAATTAGCTGCTCAACTGGAACAGGCACAGCCTTGGGTTCATCAGTACGCCAAAATTCGGATCTAAATTTTAAGCATCAGAGACATCATGAAGATATCTTTGATTGCTCAACTGTATTGGGCAACCCAAAAATCAATAACAAACCAAACAAAGTCGATGCGGCGGCAAACATAAAGATGGTTTCTCCGCCAATTTTATCCCAATAATAGCCGGCCAGAATGCTGCCACTTGCTACGCCTAAGCCCCACATGGTGCTATATAAAGCCTGTCCACGGCCTTGCTGTGCAGCAGAGAAGTTCTGGAAAATAACCCGCATGGCGATCATGTGAAATAAACCAAAACTCAAGGCATGAATCGTTTGGGCAAAAAATTGTGCCACAAATGCAGATGGAAATACGCCTACAATCAGCCATCTTAAGCCAGTCATCAACAGGCAAAGTATCACCAAATGACGCCATGACCAGCGTGTCAGAAAGAAGGTAGCATAAGCAAACATAATAATTTCGGCAATAACCCCAATGGACCAAAGCAATCCGATCTGACTGCTACTAAATCCCGCCTGACTAAGATAATTACTATAAAAACTATAAAACGGCGCATGTGAAAACAGCATGATCAGTTCAATCAGAAAAAAACTGTATACAACCGGGCGCTTGAAAATCGGCCAGAGGGCTTCCAGCTTTTTCTGTGTAGTAGGCGCCGCCGTAGGTTCTTTAATGCTAAAAGACCAGAGAAAAGCCAGAAATGAAATACACAGCAATAAAACTGGAAGCATGCTAATGCTGATAATTTCAAAGATGGCGCCCAAGCCGAATACACCGATAATAAATCCAACCGAACCCCATTTCCGGACTTTTCCATAAAGTTCTGCTCTTTTTTCCCCGAGCCAGAATAGAGTCACGCCTTCAAATTGTGCCAAAATCGCATTTTGAAAAAAGCTGAAAATCAGCATCAGTAAAGCCACTGACTGAAAGCTGTTAGGAATGATAAACATCATCAACCAGATACAGGCTTCCATCCAGGTGGCAATCCGTACCAGCAACATGCGCTTACCAGATTTATCTGCAATCCAGCCCCAAATAAAAGGCGCAAAAAACCGAGTGAGAATCGCAATAGAAGATAAAATACCGATTTCCTGATAGTTAAAGCCTTGATCTTCCAGATACAGACTCCAGAACGGCATGAATGCGCCCACAATCGCATAGTAGAAAAAATAGAATCCTCCCAGTCTGGTACTGATTGCAAGTGCTTGCATTAAATTGTATTCCCTTGCATCTTCAATGGCTTATAAATACTAATAGTTGCGTCATATTGCATTGAATTGCCCTTACTTGCTGTTCAAAGGTCTACAAATCCACAGAAAATATATTTTAAAAAAATTTGTAGAGTGCACCCTAAGGCACGAAATTTTCGTAAGTTTATGGCTAAATGTGGCTAAAGTAAAAAATCAATATTGAAAGGCATTTACAATGCGTAAAACATGAATCTATTTTTATAGAGCAACCTCGGATAAAAATGGGAATATTTTTAAGAAGGAGTTATTTCAATTCACCTTTGATACTTAATAAAGCAAAGTTACGGGAATATTGAATACTTTTGAAATAAAAACACGCTTTAAATCTTCTCTCCAAATAGCTAAGCCACTGATTTAAAATCTTCAATCCTCTATTTAAGAGGCCTATTTTTAGAACTAAAATACTCATTGTGGAGTTTAGGTATCGAAGCAATATCCGATAATTCCATTGACTTCGCACTTTAGTAGACAAATCATCTACCTGCACCATAATTCAAAAATATGCCGAAATATGAATAAGATATAAATCTCGAAATCCTACATATCGCTACACTCGCATCTCTAAATCATCTCATTGTAAGTGCTTTTAATATGCCATTTTAGGCAGGTCGAATCTTCGACAATTAAAATTGAGAAACTTATGTTAGTTAATACAAATACTGCTCAAAAAGCGTCTTTCAATCAATTTTCTAATAATGCGACTGAGAACAAACCCAAGCCAAATGAGCAAGAGCAAAAACCGAATCAAGGAGAGCCAGCTCCTATAACCAAAGAGCAAAATGATCAAAAAAATCAGGCGGATAAGAAAAACTCATAATATTATGTTGAATTAATAAAAGAAGCCTATCTCCCTGATAGGCTTTTTGCATTCAAAAGATAAACATTTTCCATAAAAGCCTGAGAAATAAAAAAGCCCATCCTATGATGAGCTCTTTAATCCAATAGATCTAATTCTTACAAGCTGCGAATTCTTGCAGTACAAATTGTTTTACACTTTCATCAAAATTTGGTCTGGAAAGAGCGAGCTTGCCATTTTTCATAGATTTATAACAATAGCTTGCGGCTACGCCTACACCAAACAAAGTCAACAACTTCATTGCTCACCTCATTAACTGTCAGATTTGAATACAAAAATTAGCATTCAAATGTGTAGTTTTCCAACCCAATTTAGAGTGTTTTTTGTACTCCATGTTAATTAATGTATGGGTAGAAAATAACAAAGCTGACCATTAGATAAGCTGTTTGAACGTCAAAGTCTAATTGTTGATGTGCATATCAACCCAATTAAGGAAGCTGTTTTTATCCGTAAATTTAGGTGCAGAACTTATGCTCAGTATTTCTTTATTTCCAAATTTACCACTAATGTTATGGAATGCTTGGACTCTAAATTCCTGAGGCTCTCCTTCGTGCAGCGTTCTAAAATACTCTACTGACTTATCAAACTCACTTTTCTCTTTAAAGCTAGGACGTTCTTTTAAAAACTCATAAACTTGTTCTAGAGCGGGTAAATAATTATTTCTAGGCATTCTGTATTCTCTAAAATTATGAGTTTTATTGTGAATGCCTATTCTGAATTAATAGTGATAAGAATGTTTAAGCTTTTCTTACCGTTTATGTAACCCTTTCTTCTTTCAAGCAGTCACGACATACTTTCACTTCTTTACCATCCGCTTGGCATTCGATTTCTGTGACACCATGAAGACCGAATAAACAAAAGATAAAATGCAGCATGACCTTTCTCCGCAAAAGATAGCTCCTTCAGGCAAAGGAGGCAAAACTGGAAATAAAACTATAGCAATGGAATCTGGGCGCTCATTTTATCGAAGATTATTTTTCATCCATTGGCGAAAAATTACATTCATATTCACCATAAAAATTCCGTTTCCAGACCCAACTACATTTACGATTTCGAATTGTTTTGAGGTCATCATTCTTATAGTTTAATTGTTATCGCAGATCAGAATGCTAAGCAAAGAGGTCGGTCATGTGTTCAAACTATGAATTCCCCTCAAAAAGTCAGCTCTCTTTATTAGATCTTCATGCAGAACAACTTGAATTGAACATGAAATCACATGTTTACCCCTTAGCACCTGCTCCTATCATGATGCGAGGTGCTGAGGGGTTTGAGTTAGATATTGCACGTTTCGGACTGATTCCCTTTTGGGCGAAAGAATTAAAATATGGTCGACATACTTACAATGCCCGAACTGAAACAATAGCGTCCAAGCCAAGTTTTCGACATGCCTGGAAAAATAACCAGTTTGCTTTAGTGCCCGTGGATACTTTCTATGAACCTAAATATATCGATGGAAAACCGCACTGGTTTGGTATTTCACGTGAAGATGGCAACCCTTTTACCGTTGCAGCCATTTATGATGATGTGCTCATTGAGGGTGAAAAAATCAGGTCCTTTTCGATGCTGACTATAAATTCCGATCAACACCTATTGATGAAACAGTTCCACCATCCAGATGACGAGAAGCGCTCGATTATTGTAATTCCTGAAGAATCACGCCATGATTGGTTATGCTGCGATCATGAACAAGCTCATGAGTTTTTCTTTGAAATGAGAGATGAGTTTAGAGCGAAACCCAGAGATCACCGGTTGTCGAAAAACTAAAAGCCCTAAAGCAAGTTAGGGCTTTTAAAATGTGAAAGAGCTATTTTTGTTCTCTCAATGGATTTTCCGGTTCTGCATTGGGTTTTTTCTCTGGCTTCACGCCCTTATACGAATCCTGATTGCCTTTATCATCATTAGATTCTTTTTGCGGATTTGATTCTTGCTCTGATTTATTGGTCATGTGTATCTCCTTTATCGATCCATTAAGAAATAAATATGACATCTGATCCTAAACATCAATATTATTTATGTTTCACATTCACTTTTTAGAAAAGCAAACTTTTCTGGAGGCGCTCTCACCTTTCACGACACTTGAAATTTAAATAATCAAATGAGCAGCGCTACCTGATTAGACAGCACAGCATGGAAATATCAGCTTAGGCGGGCATCGATTAAAAGAAAGTATCTGCCGATACATCAAAGCGCTCAGACAAGGCCTTGATATGACGGATATTCAGCTGACGTTTGCCATTCAATATTTCTGAAATTACTGATTGTGTCGCGACATCAGACAAGTCTGCTTGACTAAGCCCGTGTTGCTCCATCAACAAGGCCAAGGCCGTTCGTCCATCACCTTCTGGCATGGGTAGATGTTCATGCTCATACGCCGAAACCAGATCACCCAGTTGATGAATAAGCCCCATTAAAGGATGTGATTCATCATCACCGACAATGTCCAAAAGCTCATCTAGGGCTTCAGTTAGTGTATGAAAGTCATCCTCATTTTCCGGCTTGCTGAGCAATGGTGCAACATAACGCCAGTGATCAACGGCCTGTTTAATCATTGCATTCATTCTAACCTTCCTTCCAATGACCTTTATCATATTCATGGTGAGACAAGACATGGCGAATATAAACGCGTTTTGCCTGATACATCACCACAGCAATCAGCCGAAGCTTGTTTCCACCGATATCGAATACATGAAACTTTCCAACCTTATCTACTGCGGGAAAGAGTCTCTTCATTTCAGCAAAATCCTTAGGATGATTGGCCTTCATCAGTCGATACCAACCATCTAATGCCGTTCCAGCCTGTGGCCACTTTTGCGTTGCTTCAAGAATTCGAGCGTGGGTGATCACATGCATATATTTTATCGCATTTTGCTATATTTCTAGTATATATAAATTATCGCATTTTGCAATATATTCTTATCCGGCTATTTTAGTTCTCAATTTTAATCATTTATCGTCATGTAATCCTATTTAAATCATAATCTTATAAAGTATAGATTGTGACCCGTATCATTTAAATCCAGTTGAGTTCAATCGTTATCTTGGATTTTTATTATAAAAATTTCACCCACAAACAACCCCCCCGCCAAGTGATGATTGAACGGGGATTGAGCTTCATTAATACATCCGGTGAATTGGAACATTATTCAATATCTTTCAAGCAATCACGACACTCTTTCACCTCTTCATGATCACAGGTGTAATTGATTTCAGTCGCACCATGAAGGCCAAATAAACAAAATATAAACTGGATCATGCTTTTCTCCTGAATGTAACAAGCTTAATCAGTGATTAAGCTTGTATTGATTTTAAGACTCAATAACTCGATACGGAATAATCGGATCACGACCTGAGTAATAACTTAACCGCCTGAATACATTTCACAATTCAAGCAAAGTTAAGTTTTTGGCATTTAAGTTCGTGCAGGCTCTTCACTTTTAGTCTTTTGATCCTTCTTACAATGATCATTGCCCATCATATGACACATTTTTTCTTTGCAAGATTTAAAACAACAACCTACCATCACGCCCATGCCAAATGCACATATACATCTCATCATAGCTTTGCCCTGTCTTTTTATAAAAAGAGATATATAAATACCATCTATTCATGTTTCACTCTTGAGAGAATTTTCAGGCTTTATGTTGTATATGAAAACTTATGTGAAAGAGAATAATTAAAGTAAAAAGCTCTCATTGAGCAATCCGTGTTTATAAACAAGAAAAAGCCTGCTTAACTCTCCTAAATTAAGCAGGCTTTATAATGTGCTGATTTTCTAATTATTTTCATTAAGTTCTTGGAATGAAGCCAAGATATCACTGGCCCAGCAGTCAATCTGTGTGTGATATATAGAGGCTATGTTTCTAAATGTGCAATAAGCGTTACTTTTCTTAATTGAATGGCTTTAATTTAGGCAAAATATATTTTATTCGTTAAATTTTATGCTTAAGAGAAAACAGATGGACACTTTAGATCAATATGCATAACAATAAATTTGTTCATTTTTTAGGATAAAATTCCCTGTTGCTGTACTGTATGTGAATATCAGGAATTTTTGACTTCTTCTAAAGTTGGTAGATGACTGCTTTCTTTTTGGCTATTTCTCTCTATAATTTTTGATATGACAAATAACAAGATTTTGACATCATGATAAATCGTATACTGATTACTTTATTGATAAGTCTGACAATAAGTGGCTGCCAAAAGCAGCAAGCCGACAGTTCAGCGGAACCTGATCAAGCCCTCAAAGCCCAATTTGAACAATCAGATAATCAACTCAGTGCTTATCTGGACAAACTAGATTCTTCCAGTATTAGTCCAGAAGAAAGAACACGCATACTCTGTGAACAATATCCTAAAGAATATAAAACTCGTTATATGCCGGCTTTATTAAAACTTATGCCTCAGGAATATACAGAAAAAGGACTGCTTACAGATTTAGACAATGCCTTAAGCTTTTATAAGCAGAAAGCCAATATCCAGTGTTAATTCATACTGATTAACGTCTATAACCAAATTTTTACCCTAAAAAAACTGCCTGATTCAGGCGGTTTTTTTATGAACGTACAGCTTAAACAGAATTAACGCTACAGTTTTGGCAGATCTTATGAATCATACCCACGCTGCTAGTTAATTCTATTATGGCTGCTAGTTCTGTTGATTATTCCAGATCTTGTTGAGATTGCTGGTTTTTTTGCTGATTACGCTGTGGCTGCTGTTGTTGTTGCTGATCGCGCTGTTGTTAGTTATTCTGTCCCTGCGGCTGTTGTTGCTGCTGGTTATTTTGTTGCTGGTTTGGGTTTTGCTGGTTGTTTTGCTGACGCTGTTGATCTTGCGTACCTTGTTGGTTTTGCTGTTGTTGCTGTTTCTGTTGGTCTTGCTGTTGATTATTAGCCATGGTGTAACTCCTTACTATTTGCTTTAAATTAATTAAAAGCCGATAGAGTTTCGACTTAATATCTACTCTACGCATTTTTCAGAATTCTCCAACCTATAACCTGTTACAGATTAATTCAATGTAAAAAATGGTAAGCCAAGGGCTTTGTTGCACAAACCTAGCATCAAAAGCTTATTCAGCAATATAATTTCAAAATGAATAAGCCTGCCTCTAAAATCTACCGTACAACCAATTGGTCATCCTATAACCGAGCCTTAATTAACCGAG
>NZ_VPCG01000027.1:0-47488 GCF_013418355.1 Acinetobacter sp. YH12151
AAATTCATGCACGTGTAGCAGTCCTCAACAGATTTACGGAATTAGGTCGACCACTTACCCAAGTTACGCCTTAAATTTGGCTCAATTAGGGGCGCTTTGCATTTCAAATCTTTGTGCAACAAAGCCGCTCAGGAACCAACGGACCATTTGGGCCTTGTTCGAAGCTGGTGGTCAAAATGGTCGGTAAATTGAAATATTTTGCTGCTGCCGCAAGCGCCAATACATTATTTTTGAATTTATCTGGGTCAATATCACGAACCAGTGACAACAAACCAGTCTGATGGTCTACAAGTAATACGGCTGCATTGTCTTTGTCTAAACGTACATAAGGTTTTGCCATTTCTCTGTTCCTCTCTATAAAATTAGCATCCCATCTTGGATCAAACCCAGGCTGTTCCGGGACGTGGTGATTTTTATATTAGAGCTAAAAACAGGACAAAATAAGCCCAAATTCTGGGATAAATAATCTTAAAAATAGGATAATTAAAAATTTAGACCAAAATTTTAGTTTATTTGTGTTGAATTCGGGAAGTTAAAGCAAAGATTGTCTTATATATAAGATACTGTATTCCAGCTTAGGACTATCAGCGCATCTTGGCCCGGCATAAAATGGCTGCATGTTCATCCTATCGTAATAGGAGTTAAAAGATGAAAAAAGTAATTGGTGTTTACCGTAATCAAAACATGCATTGGGTCGGTGATGGCTTTCCGGTCAAAAATCTGTTTTCCTATGACCGTTTAGGTCAGGCGATCAGTCCGTTTTTGTTGCTGGATTATGCTGCGCCCTATCATTTTGATCCGACGACTGTACAACATGGCGTGGGTTCACATCCATATCGCGGTTTTGAAACAGTGACGTTAGCCTATCAGGGGGCCGTGACACATCAAGATTCAAGTGGCGGTGGCGGCACGATTCAGGCGGGTGATGTGCAGTGGATGACCGCAGGCTCAGGTGTGGTCCATGAGGAATTTCATTCTCCAGATTTTGCCAAACATGGCGGTCTCTTTGAAATGGTACAGCTCTGGGTCAATCTGCCGGCCAAAGACAAGATGACCACACCACGTTATCAGGCGATCACTGCGGCAGCTATTCCGCGGATTGAAATGGATGAAGAGGCGGGGCATATCCGGGTGATTGCAGGTGAGTTTGCTGGTCATCAAGGTCCTGCTCATACTTTTAGTCCGATCAATGTCTGGGATGGTGAACTGAAAGCGGAATATGAAACCACATTGCATATCCCTGCCGGACATAATGCACTGTTAGTCGTGCTGAAGGGTGAGCTGGTGGTCAATGCGAGCCAGAAAGTCCTGGACAGCTCAATTATAATGTTTGCCCGTGATGGAGATCCGGCGATTCAGTTGCAAGCCTATCAGGATACCCAGTTTGTGTTACTGACAGGCGAGCCACTCAATGAGCCCATTCAAGGTTATGGCCCGTTTGTAATGAACAGCAAGGAAGAAATTATGCAGGCATTTCAAGATTTTAATCAGGGTAAATTTGGTGAAATTGCGGTGCAGGCTGAATAGTACACCGAGCGGTTAAACAAAGAAGCCTCTGCTTTCGCAGAGGCTTTTATTTTATAAGGCGCTGTAGTTTCTTGTCGTTTTAAATAATTTACGCATAAACTCATCTTGGTGGAATCTGATGGGTTTATGGTTTTATTATGCTGTGAATCATAGATTTTTCAAGGGCGTTTGTCAACCAAAGGTTATAAAAATGGTTAATTAAGATGTTTGTTTTTAAAGTGATTTTTCTGGTTATGTGGAAAAAATATGAATAAAATCCTGAGTTTGGTGAATTTTGTAACCTGTTCAAAAAAATAGTGAAAAGCAGATTTTATCCCGTCCAATTGCCTTTACGAAAAACATATATTCTGGAAGATTTTAATAACCTGTTTGATTGGCGCATGGTACATAATTTCTGTAGTTTTTCAATGACGGATGATCAGTTTGGATATCGCAGTAATTGGTAGTGGCATGGCCGGACTGGCAACAGCCAGAATTCTCCAGGATGCAGGACATCACATCACGATTTTTGAAGCACTTCCAGGTCGTGGCATGGACAGTCATAGCCTTGAATTTGAAGGGGGGCTGATTGATGCACCTTTACGTGTGATGAATCCTTATCTGTGGAAAAATACCCTGAGTCTGGCCACGCATCTGGGCATTAAAACTTATCCGGTGCGTACCTATATGGCCTGCAGCTGGTTATTTGAAGATAAAACTGAAACCTGGCTGACCACATCGCGTAGCCGTATCGGCAATATTCCAATTATCAATAACCGTAAAGGCTTGCAGCAGTACGGCTGGCGTCTGGTCAAGGGCCTGTTGCAGCTCAAAGTGGCATTAACCAAATTTTTTAAGTCGAAAAATCAGGACATCAGCCTGGCAGAATTTATCAATCGTAACGAGATTGAAGAAGTGTTCTGGCATGGCGCCGTAATGCCGGTACTGTATACCATTTGTACCTGCAATCCGAAAACCATTGGTGAATGGCCGGCGAAACCTTTATTGATTTTCCTGCGTCAATTGACTGATGGCGATGCCTTACTACGCCTGCAAGGCGGAACACCGGCGCTGGTCGACAAACTGGTTGAAGGTATTCATATTGAAGATGGTTCAGCGATTACACTGGTTCAAGAGCAGGGCGATCAGGTCAAAGTTGAAAATGCGGCCGGTTATTCAAAACTGTTTGATCGGGTTATTGTCGCGACGCCAACCACTAAAATTGAGCAATTCCTGGATCCAACCCAGTTTGCCAGTGAAATTGAATTATTGAAGAAATTCAAATTTGAACAGGGTGAACTGGTGATTCATACCGATGCCAGCGTGATGCCGCCAAAACGTAAAGACTGGGCTGTGCTCAGCTATATGATGGATCGTAAGTTTACCCGTCAGCAATTTACAGTGTGGCTCAACTCGATTGAACCTTCTCTGGTCGGCAAGTCGGCAGTGTTCCAGACTTGGCGTCCGGTGACCGAGATTGACCCGAAAAAGGTGATTACCTCGGTCATGCTGACGCGTGCGGTGGTCGATGCCAATACCGTGGCGCTGAACAAGGAATTACAGCAGCGTCATCTGGAAGCCAATCGCAAAGTCTTTTTCTGCGGTTCATGGTCATGTGACGGTTTGCCCATTCTGGAATCGGCTGTGACCTCAGCGATGAAGATTGCGGAAATTTTCGGTGCGCCTTTACCGTTTCAGGGTTTAAAACCTGTGGTCGAGGTTGCTCCGCAACTGGGTTATTAATTGATGCAATGGCTTCAGGCACTGCGTCAGCGCTTTCCTCAGCATAAATATGCAATTCATGCAGCGGCGCTGGGGGATCAGGCGCAATTGCCTTGGAGTAATTTGGGCTATTGGCAGGCAGGACAGCAGGATTATGTTGCTGCCTGTCGCACGCTGGCCGATCAGCTCGCGCAGTGTGTCAATTTGAATTCAAAAGATAAATTACTGGATCTGGGCTGTGGTCAGGGTGCAAGTTTATTGCACTGGCAACAGCACTACCGAGTGCAATATCTAGCCGGTGTCGAATTACAAGCGGCTTGCGTGGCCACTATTCAGCAACATCTGCCAGAACTGAATGCCATCTATCAGGCCTCGTTTCTGCGTTTAAACGAATTACAATTTTCCCAGCGTTTTAATGTGGTGCTGTGTCTGGATGCAGCTTATCACAGTCCGGTTCCGTTACTTTTGCAACAAATCAGCAGTGTTTTAAAGCCAAATGCACGAATTGGTTTTCATCATCTGGTGTTATCGGAACGTTGGCAAAATTTGAATTCATTTCAAAAGCGTAAATATCAGCTGTTACTGAAATCTGCCGATATAAATTTAAAAGAATTAATGTCTGTTGGTGCACTGTATGCGTGTCTGGATCGTTTTGAATTTAAAAATATTCAGATTCAGGATCTATCCGAGCCGGTATTTTCTGGCTTTGCGGATTATGTACAAAAAACTTTGAATTCAAAACAAGCCGGTCATCATATTCAAGGCTCAGGCTTGGATCATTTTAAAATTCAAATGACAGCAAAGCTATGTCAAAAATTATATCAGGAAGGGATCGTGAGATATGTGCAGGTAACGGCACAATCGAAGGACTAGAAACAGTCAAGAATACTTAGCTTAAAACATAAGGCTCAGAAACATCAAAGCCTCACTAAAAAGCGAGGCTAGGATATGGTGCCGGCACACGGATTCGAACTGTGGACCTACTGATTACAAGTCAGTTGCTCTACCAACTGAGCTATGCCGGCATGGTGGAGTGCATTTTACAGAAATTCATTCGCTACGCAAGCCAAAAAATAACCGTTCAAGCTATTTTGGTACGATTTACCGTTTTTCCGGTTCATTCTATCTAAACTGTCTTTTATCGAAAGATCAAGAAAACGCCCATATAGGCAGATATGGGCGAGGGTGAATGTACAGGGTTTAGTATGGGTCAATCGCTTAAAAGGGATTATCGCTTTTTTAGGATCTGGTCTAATTCTTGTGCACATTCCTCTAAAGTAAAGGCCATATCAAACTGCATTTGAGGTTTGAGTTCTTGAGCGAGGCTTCTCCACTGTTCGATGAGTCTCAGAGCTTTTTGAATTTTATGTTTATTGATGTCTTTGGCAATGGTTGGGGTATAACCGCCACGTTTTGCATTTTTGATCTGTTTTGCATAGTTTGCGCTGTTATTCATGTTCGCTCTCCGAATAGCAGTGTATCTATTTAGCTTTAAGTTTAAATGGCTCGATCAATCCTGTATTTCTTTCTATTTTATGGTTTTTATTCTCCTCTCAGCACCTCTGTAGGCACCATAACATAGCTTTGATGACAATAGAATTAAGCTATTTTTATGCCAGTTTTTAAATTGAACCTAGAAAAGCACGGAAGCTTAAGAAAAATTTAAATATGGTGGAATAATCGTCTTAGAACAGCCATATTCCTTAGGTCATAGTAACTTTAATCATGGTGGTGATGGATTGTTTAATGATTCTAAGCAGATGCGAATTTGAATTTCAGGCAATAAAAAAACCCGAATCATGTGATTCGAGTTTTTAAATTCTGGCGGTGAGAGAGGGATTCGAACCCTCGAAACGCTATAAACGTTTACACACTTTCCAGGCGTGCTCCTTCAGCCACTCGGACACCTCACCATAGGCCGAGGATAATAGCGAAAAAAACCAGCTGTGCCAAGCTGAAACAATTGATTTGCAGAAAAACTTTTAATGTGGTGCTATGATTCGCAAAAATGCTTGTTAAAAACGAAGACAATATATGCAAAGCACTGCACAAAAAGCAGCTCTCCCGGTGATTACACTGGCTGCGCTTGGGGTCGTTTTCGGAGATATTGGCACCAGTCCACTCTATGCACTGCGCCAATGCTTCCTCACTGCACATCTCGCCATTAGCGAGGCCTCTGTACTCGGGATCCTGTCGCTGATTTTCTGGTGCATGATGCTCACCATCAGCTTTAAATATGTCACGGTCATCATGCGTGCCGATAACAACGGCGAAGGCGGGATCATGTCATTATTGGCATTAAATCTGCGTACCACACGAATTGCCGATCAAAAGAAAATTTTCCTGATTGCCTTGGGTTTTATTGGTGCATCGCTATTCTTTGGTGACGGTATTATTACTCCGGCAATTTCTGTGCTGTCTGCCATTGAAGGCTTGAGTATTGCGACACCTATTTTCAATCAATGGCTGGTACCGCTATCGATTGGAATTCTGGCGGGGCTGTTTATGGTGCAGCGCCACGGTACAGCCACCATGGGGAAATTTTTCGGGCCTTTAACCATGCTCTGGTTCCTGTCCATTGGCGGTTTTGGTTTGTGGAGCATTATCCAGACCCCGTCTGTCCTCTGGATGGTGAATCCGTACTGGGCATATCACTTTGTGGTTGATCAGCCCTACGTGGCTTTCCTGACCATGGGCGCGGTGATTCTGACCATGACCGGGGGGGAAGCAATTTATGCCGATATGGGGCATTTCGGTCGTCTGCCAATTCGTCTGGCCTGGTTTATTATTGTCTTGCCCTGTTTATTGCTGAATTATGCCGGACAGGGCGCATTGTTGTTGCGCAGTCCAGAAGCGCTGGCCAATCCTTTCTATATGCTGCTGCCAGAATGGGCTTTATTCCCGATGATTGGACTGGCCACGGCTGCAGCGGTCATTGCCTCGCAGGCGGTGATTACCGGGGTATTTTCGATGGTCAATCAGGCCATTCAACTGCGTTATTTGCCGCGTCTATCGGTCAAGCATACCTCGGCAGTCGAACGTGGCCAGATTTATCTGCCCTTTATTAACTGGCTGCTGTTTATTTCGGTCTTGATCCTGATTTTACTGTTTGAAAATAGTGCCAATCTGGCCAGTGCTTATGGTGTTGCAGTGACCATGACCATGCTCTGCGGTACTATTCTGATCTCGATTCTGGCTTATGGTTTATGGCGTTGGCCGGTCTGGAAAGTGGCATTGTTTGCTGTGCCATTTTTGGCTCTGGATTTGGTCTTTGTAGCCTCAACTTCTTTAAAAATCACCTCGGGTGGCTGGGTGCCGATTCTGATTGGTGCCGTGCTGTTTACCATTTTGATGACCTGGAAAGATGGACGCGCTTTGGTTTTGAAGCGTCTGGAACAGGATGCCTTGCCGATTGATCTGTTTATTAAAAGTATCTCAATGGGGGAAGGTACCAAATATGTGCCAGGTGAGGCCATTTTCCTGACGGGTACACCGAATATTGTCCCGCATGCCATGCTGCATAATATCAAGCACAACAAAGTCTTGCATGAACGTAATATTATGCTCACGGTCATTACCCGTGATGTTCCCTTTGTAGCTAAGCAAGATCGGGTTGAACTGGAACAATTGAGTGAGCATTTTTATCGGGTATTTATCTATTATGGTTTTAAGGATCAGCCCAATATTCCAGTAGCTTTACAACAGGCTTATCGAAAATGGGGTTTTGAATATGATCTGATGCAGATCAGTTTCTTTATTTCACGTGAACGGATTATGCATACTGTGGGTGAGGGTATGGCACCGTGGCGGGAAAAACTGTTTATTTCCATGCAGCGCAATACCAGTCCGGTCAGTGATTTCTATCAGATTCCACCCAACCGTGTGGTCGAGCTGGGCACCCAGATTCAGATGTAAATAAAATTAAAAAGCATAAAAAACCAGAGACACACTCTGGTTTTTTATGGGAGAAACAGTAAATAACTGAGCTTCGGATTATTGCTCAAGTTCTACGGCAGCCGGCACTTCAGGTGCAGCATTCAAAGGCTGCTCCATCAGCACTGGTTCTGCATCGGCTTGAGCTGCAATTTCAGTTTGTGCATTCATTGCATTGGCTTCAACTACAGCAGCTTGCTGTTGCTCTTCAAGCACAGGCTGTTGTTCTGGCGCAGCCATAGATGTGGTTGCTTCGACTTCGGTACTGTTGGCCGGTTCAGCCAGATTGGCCGGCATGTCTGATTGATTCATACCCGGTTCTGCCACAGGAGGTTGTGGCGAAACCATGTCTGAATTACCTGGTGCCTGCATCATGGACGGATCATTTGGCATCGCTGGCTGGGTATTTGGCATTGATTGCTGTGGCGCTGCGGTACGCGGATCGACCAGGCGCACTTGACCAGAGTTGACGAGAGTTTCCAAAGACGCTTGCTGACCATTCACCGTGGTACTAATTTTAGCTTTAGACAAGCTTTCAAGTGTTTCACCCGGTTGAACCGGTGGCTCGGCAAATGCGCCTGCGCTGATTACACTTGTGAATAATCCTAAACCTAATATTTTAGAGAGTTTGGAATTCATGATTGACACCACTGCTAATAATTGTACGAATTGGGATAGGCGCTTAGCTTTACATACTCATCCGGCAGCTCCAATCAAAGCTACTCAAAGACTGCGAAACCTCATTTAAAATGAAATAAAAAATAGACAGTTTGTTACAGCTTTCGTGGCTTTTAAGCCATTATTGTTTATTTGTTAAGCGAATGGCGGGGTCAAGATATACTTCATATACACAGCTTGTTAAGCTCGGGAAAAATCGGTATTGATCTAAAAAGTACGTGTAATAATGGCCAAGAAGCAGCGTAAATCCAAGAACTCTCTTTTTCAGTTTTTAAGTAACAATAGTACTAAAGTCATTCTGGGTGTGGTGGCTTCGAGTAGTTTTGCCATCGCCTTTGGTCAGGAAAAAATCAGTCAATGGGTGTCTCTGCCATCTTCATCCGATTCCGCCTGTCTGACACAGTTTTATCGTGATGTTCCGCCGTATCTGATGAAAGACAGCCTGAAAAAAGACAGTTATTCACTGTGCTTTAATGGCTTTAACGTCGGTTATTCCGGTGTTTCGAAAACCCCACTTTGGGTGGCTGAAGCACTCACACCGGCACGCTTAAGCCAGAAAATTCCGCGTCAAGATAATTTTCATGAAGAGACCCAGGTTAAACCTGCGCATCGGGCGACGTTGGCGGATTATCGTGGTTCCGGTTATGATCGCGGGCATATGGCACCAAATGCGGATATGCCCAATAAGGCTGCACAGTCAGACAGTTTCTCACTGGCCAATATGGTGCCGCAAGCACCGAAAAACAATCAGCAGGTCTGGCGTGAACTGGAAGAAGCGACCCGTGCCATTGTAACCAAACAGAAGCAGGATGTTTATGTGGTTACCGGGCCGGTATTTGCGGCGAAAAAACTAAAAACCATTGGTAATGGCGTGATTGTACCGACGGCGGTGTATAAGGCAGTTTACCTGCCGAAAACCGGTGCGATTGGTGCTTATTATGCGCCGAATGATAATTCGCTCAAAGTGCGTATTGTTAGTGTCTGTTATCTGGAGGAACAGCTCGGAATTAACCTGTTCCCACAATTGACCGAAGAGCAGAAGCGCAATACCTATCGTTTGCCATTGACGGCCAAGGCGGTCAAAGCCAATCAGAAAATCGAATATTCTAACTGGGATGCAGAAAGCCAGTGTGCGGAAGACGTCTCTAAAGAAAACTTGCAGGCACTGCAACGTGAGTTTAAATCTTCAGGTTCAAATACCTCGACATCCTCAGCGACTGGTGGTGCAATCGATAACGACACCCAAAATACGATTGTAAAACAGCTGATAGATGCGCTATTGCAATATATTTTGCAGTTATTGAAATAAACTTGCTGAAAAAAGTGGGATTCGAGTAGCATCGATCTCGCCCATTATTGAAAATAACAAAGACAGGTGGAGAGGATATGTTTAAAGCATTTGAAAATGGCAGTGAATCCCACGCCATTCATGATCTGACCTTGGAAAATGATCTGGATTGCGTCAGCCTGTATGGAAACTTGCAGATCACCAAGGATCAGGAAGGTCTTAAGGCTGCCAAGGTTTTGCAGGCTTTTGTAAATGATGTGGTGCAGCAACTGGAAAATACTGTAGATCTGCCAGAAAAGCTGCAGCGGGATGATCTGGACGAAATTGAAAATCCATTTTTATAAGATTTTTTCATTTGTTGGAGAATGTTCCATCTGGAACCAGACACAAAGCCCAATATTCCTATTGGGCTTTTTACTGTTTTTAGTCTCAGCATTGCAGCGTCTCAAGCTGTCTGAGCCAAAGATTCTAAGCGCCATTGTTGTGGCGTCAGCTGGGTCCATTGCTTAAATGCCCGCTGAAATGCACTCTGCTCGGAGTAACCAAGCAGCATGGAAATTTCCTGTAAGTTTAAATGCGGATCTTTCAGATATTGCATTGCCATCATAGAGCGGATTTCCTGCATGCATTGCTGATAGGTTTTACCCTGCTTTTGCAAATGTCGTTGTAACTGACGGACAGAGAATTTTATTTGCTGGGCAATATGTTCAATCTGGAACTGGTTTTTTTGCAGGCCCACCAGAATCGCCTGCTGTAACTGCTGGTCAACTTGGGTGGAATTGGGGAATTTTTCCAGTAAAGCTTCAGCTTGTTGTTTCAGAAGCTTTTGTAGGGTCTGATCACCCTGTTTTAAAGGCGTAGACAGCTCGCTGACCGGCATCAGGACTTGAGTCTTGGCTTGACCGAAACGAACCTTGCAGCGGAAATACTGTTCATACAATGCTATATTTTTGGGTGTTGGATGCTGAAAATGCACTTCATGCAGATGCAGATGATTATTATCCAGAATATTCGATTTAATAAATTCGATCATGAGTGCAATCGCGATTTCATCGGTCAGTTGCGTACTCATCTTAAAAGGAACCTCACCCCAGGCAATCGAAAGATGATCTCCTTGCCCCTGGATTTGTAGCGGGCTACCATCATAGATCAGGCGATGGTAGTCATGATAGCGCATGAAGGCTTCACCCAGCGTGTCACTGGAAAGTGCCAGATAACCGATAATCCCGAGATGTTTAGTCTCGACCAGTTGCGCAATTTCCAGGCCCAAAGCCGGGCGCTGCAGCTGTTGATCAAGTGTTGTCAGCAGATCACGCCACAGAGTAAAATCAAAGCGTTCCAGATTTTGAATGGCCAATAATTTCTCAGGGACTTCGAGCTGTTTCAGCTGATAATAGTCCAAAAGTAAATGTCCTAAACCACCGTATATCGAGCCTACGTAGTTTTTTAGAACCAGCATTTTTTAATTCTTTTATTTTGTCGTATTTTGTCAATCATATTGAATATTTTGGTCAATATCTAGTCTTTTACTTAGCCTATATTGAAAAATAGACCAAGAGGTAAAAGATCATGTGGAAAGGTTTTCTGGCAGGACTCGTCGTTGCCAATGGATTTGAATGGTTTGCGCATAAATATGTGTTACATGGAATTCACCGCCAAGGACAGAGCCGCTATAGTCCGGTTCCAGAAAGCATGTGTTCGCATTGGGAACATCACCGCATTGTGCGTAAAACGGAATTTTCCGATTTCGGTTATGTAGAAGGACTGAACAACTGGCGTACCCGCAATGAAATTGCTTCTCTTGCCGTGGTTGCTACAGTCTTTGGATTGACGTTTTATCCTTTTTCCAAAGGGATGACGCTGGCCGTATTATATAGTGCAGGCAATTATTATTATCGGCATCGTCGTGCCCATCTGGAGCCAGAATGGGCCAAAAAAAAGCTGCCTTGGCATTATGATCATCACATGAATAGTAATCAGGATGCCAACTGGTGTGTGACCAAACCCTGGTTCGACTATCTGCTGGGTACCCGGGTGATTTCCTCCGCAGATTTACAGGAGCAGAACCCTTTAGGTATGGTATTGCCTGCACCGATCTCGAAAAAACTGAACTATTGGGCAGACCGTTATTTTCCAGCCAAGTGGGCAGAAACTCCGGCTAAAATTGCTAAAAATCCTGCGACCAATCACTTAAATAGGCCATTAAATCGCTAAAACCCGGTTCTTGTCGTGATTTGTCAATAAAATGCAGATGTATTGTCAATATTGTCCTTTTGATTTGGCCTATATTCACGGTTGTTGGTGAGTGAAGCCACATACTTATATGTTTTAGGTGTAATGAATTATTTTGAATACCAAGCGCTGTGGTCTAATCTTGGTTTTTACAGGGAGTCGCGAGACTCCTTTTTTTTATTTAATTTTTACTTTTGAATATCGGTCAAAATAGAGCGATCTTGTTCATCCTCATACTGGGGTGAATATTGAAAGAAAATAACGTCCTTTATATTTAAGCTGCTCAGCACTGGAAAGCTTCGCCTTGTCCGGCGGCTATTGATCAATAACAATCCCTAAACATCATTTTGAACATACAAGTCCTTTTCTATTAACTCTTTTTTGTCGTGTTTGCTGTTCTACTTTAATCCACAGAACGATGGATATACTTTTTCAAAGCAGTCATCATTAGAGCAAACCCGGATGTACCACAGATGATGAGAATATTTTCCAAATGATTTATTGCCTAGGCTTATCCTGTAGAAATAAAAAAGAGCATCGTTGTGATGCTCTTTTTTTAAATAGGAATTCGTTTTTGAATTAAAGGCGCATTTCAATGCCTTGCGCTGCCATATAGGCTTTGGCTTCAGGAATGGTATGTTGACCAAAATGGAAAATTGACGCTGCCAGTACCGCATCAGCACCGCCATGAATAATCCCGTCTGCCAGATGTTGTAAATTTCCTACACCGCCAGAGGCAATAGTCGGTACAGTGACGCGGTCATTGATGGCACGCATCAGGGCGATGTCATAACCGGCTTTGGTGCCGTCAGCATCCATTGAGGTAATCAGGAGTTCACCTGCGCCGTAATTGGCCATTTGTTCTGCCCATTCCAAGGCGTCAATGCCGGTCGGTTTGCGGCCGCCGTGGGTGAAAATTTCCCATTTATCTTCGCCGGTTTTTTTGGCATCAATGGCGACCACGATACATTGTGCGCCAAAACGTTGTGATGCTTCCTGGACAAATTCCGGATTAAATACTGCTGCCGAGTTGATGCTGACTTTATCTGCACCAGCATTGAGCAGCAAACGGATATCTTCGACTTTACGCACACCGCCACCGACCGTCAGGGGGACGAAAACCGATTCAGCCATACGTTCTACAGTACGGTAAGTGGTGTCGCGTCCATGATGTGTAGCGGTAATATCAAGGAAAGTAATTTCATCGGCACCTTGTTCGTTATAACGACGTGCGACCTCAACTGGGTCACCTGCATCACGAATATTAAGGAATTGAACACCCTTGACCACACGACCATTATCAACGTCGAGGCAAGGAATAATACGTTTAGCTAGCATAAATTTTTCCAATTATTACAGCCGATTATGAAACTCACCCACGCAAGCGCTACACCTTGGCAGATGGAAACGGTATTCTAGCAAAATTATGTAAGTTTTTTCGCAGGTTTTCTATGTCGGTTTATACCACTTTGACTTTAAAGGAAGTTCAGGATTTTGCAGCGCCCTACGGTTTAAAGGCGGTTGATCTGATTCCGATTCAAGGCGGTATTCAAAATACCAACTATTTTTTGGTCTGCGAAGACGCACACTATGTGCTGACCGTGTTTGAGGATATGGATGAACAGGCGGCAGGGGAACTTGTGCCTGTATTACAACATTTGGGCAAAGCAGGCTTGGCCGTTCCGGTGCCTTTATCGCATTCAGGCAAGGCTATTCATAGTATTAAAGATAAACCGGCACAGATTGCACCGCGCCTATTGGGTGAGCATCCCATGCCATCGACCGTGGCACAAGTTGAAGCAATTGCAGTGGCGCAGGCAAAAATGCATGTGGCATTGCAGGACTTCAAATTAGAACGAAATTTCGTGCGTGATCATGCGTATTGGCTGGCCGTGTCCCAAGAAATCAAACCAAGTTTAAGTCCGGCCGATAAAGTGTTGCTCGGCAAGCTTTTAGGCCTGTATGACGCTTTAACAGCAGTCTATCCAGATCGTCCACGTGGCTTTATTCATTCCGATCTGTTCCGGGACAATACCTTATTTGAGGGTGATCAACTCAACGGTATTCTGGATTTTTATGAACTGAATAAAGATGAATTTTTATTTGATATCGCGATTACTTTAAATGACTTTTGCACCAACTATCCGGATGTCACTTTAAACGAAGAAAAAGCCATTGCCTTTTTAAATGCCTATGAATGCGTCCGCCCCTTAACAGCAGATGAAAAATCATGTTTAGAGTTGTACTTGGCCATGGCCGCAGGACGTTTCTGGATGATGCGTTTACAGGTGGCACAGCGTAACGCGGCACTGGGTCGTACTGGCGAAGATATTTTGCAAAAAAATCCAGTCGAGATGCGTAATATGTTGATTGAGCGATTAAAATTCGCTACAGCTTAAATATTTAAAATTTATAAAGACAAAAGGACAGGGGATATGCGCGATCAGGGACGTTTAGTAGAGTGGTTTGATGACAAGGGTTATGGCTTTATTCAGCCCAATGATTCGGCCAAAGATCGCGTATTTCTGCATATCAAGGACTTTGCCAAGCAAGGTCCGCGTCCGATCGTCGGCTGTGCCTTAGATTACACGGTCATTTTAGATGAGCGCGGACGATACAAAGCACAGCAGGTCATGTATCTGAAAGCATCGCAAACCAAAACGTCTCAGGCTAAATTCAAACCCTCCAAGCAACAGCAGTCACAGAAATTACAACCGATGCAGATTGCCTGTGTGGTTTATATTCTGTTGCTGACCGCATTGACTTTGGGCGGTCTGCTCAGCGGACTGGTCTTGTTGCTGATCAGTTTGATGAATGCATTGAGTTACTGGTTGTATGCGCAGGACAAGGAAGCGGCGCAATCGGGTAAGCAACGTATTCCGGAAAATACCCTGCATCTGGTGGCTTTTTTAGGTGGTTGGCCAGCAGCCTGGTTAGCCCAGCAAAAACTGCGACATAAAACACAAAAACAACCGTTCCGGCAGATATATTTTTGTACTATAGCCTTTAACATCATTTTGATTATATGGCTAATTTCCCCATTTAACAGTTTAAATATTTAGGGGAAAGATCAGGAGGGGACGTGAACTATTCCATTGATAAAGACCCAAATCGCACACTGACTTTTGCACTGTACATTTTATATATTGTGGCCATTTTTAGTGCTGGCCTCTTGGCTGTCGTGGCGTTGATCATTAACTATGTCAAACGTCGCGATGTGCGTGGTTCAATTTTTGAAAGCCACTTCACCTGGCAGATCCGCAGTTTCTGGTGGTATCTGGTCTGGAATATCATTGCCTTTATTCCATTTTTGTTTCTGTTCTTTACTGGCGAAGATCCGAACCTGTTTGCAGGCGTGGCATTTGGCGCATCCGCTTTCTGTTTGTTAGTGGTGTTTCTGGCCTGGATCTGGATTGTGTATCGGGCGATTCGTGGCATCATGCGCTTGAATGACAATCGACCGATGTATAAATCCTAAATTTTATTGTAGAAAAAGCAGCCAAAGTGCTGCTTTTTTATGCCTCATGCAATAGAACGGATTCCATCTGTCTGCATAGGCTGAAAAAATTACCAACTCGCACCACTTTTATTCAAGCTTGCTCCATTTTAGGGAGCAATTCTTATCATCATTGAACATAATGACGAACATTGCTAAACATTTTTAATTTTATAAATTTACATTTTTAATATTTAAACTTTACTTTTTTAATAAATATAATTTACGTTTTTAATAAAATAAACTTACATTAATGTACATTTATTTTTTTAAATTTAACAGGTCAAATTATTTTATTGTCGGGCTCATTTTTAACTTAAGAATAAAAGCGACCACGACGGCGACGCATGCCTAAAACATGAATAGCACGCACCAGAACCGCATAAGAAACTGCATAACCAAAGCGCTGTTCAAATATTGGAACCAAATCACTAATATTTTGAAATTTTACAGATCTTACAAACACTTGAAATTCATTCCAATCTTTAATATGGCCCGGTGCGCCGCGGTTTTTTACAGGTTTCTGGACCAAGTCGCCAGTTTCTTCTTCAAGGCGGATCCATGCATCCAGAGTCACCCGAGAGATGCCAAATTCTTTACAGACAGCCACCTTGTAATCGGTCTTTTTATACATCTGAATGGCTGCAATTCGAGTTTCTAAATTGTACTTTGGCATTTTCTATCCTCACTCAATTTATTTATATTTTTATTATATGGCATAGTCATTGCAATTGAACAAATAACGAAAATAAATAATGTTCAGGTGACATCAATGGAAAAAGCACAAGTTGCTTTCAAAAAAATGTCTTTGTGGCAGGTCGTGATCATTGGTGTGGCATATATGACCCCGATGGTTGTTTTTGATACCTTTGGGATTGTTTCCGGCATCACTGAGGGACGTGTTCCACTCGCGTATATCCTTGCCTTAGGTGCCATGCTGTTAACGGCATTCAGCTATGCGCGATTTAGTCGCCAGACAGAAAAACCGGGCTCGGCTTATACTTATACGGCGGAATCTTGCGGGCCGAAAGCCGGTTTCTTTGTTGGCTGGTGTGCCTTAATGGATTATATATTGCTGCCGCTCGTGAATGCTTTACTGGCCGGGATCTATTTGGAAGCTCTGATTCCAGGCGTGCCATATTGGGTGTGGGTCTGTATCTTTACCGGTTTGGTGACCCTGATTAACTGTTTCCGCATTAATATCTTGGCGAACTTAAGCCTGGTTTTTGTGGTGGCTCCCTTGATTTTAATGCTGCTGTTTATCTATCTGGTGATCAAGGGTATTGGTACGGAGCAAGGTTATCATCACGTCCTGACCATGACGCCATTATTGAACGGCGATAGCAGTATATTGCCGTTAATTACCGGGGCATCAATTTTATGTTTCTCGTTTCTGGGCTTTGATGCCGTGACGACGATGTCACACGAAACTAGAGACCCGAAAAAAAATATTCCACGTGCTGTAATGCTGACCACGTTGACAGGCGGGGTGATTTTCTTCTCGGCATCGTGGTTTATCCAGTTGTATTTCCCCAGCAATGTCCGCTTTAACAACCCCGATGAAGCATTGCCTGAAATTGTGATGTATGTCGGTGGGGCACTGTTTCAGGCGGTGTTCCTCTGCGCGCAAATCATGAATACCTTTGCTTCAGGTTTGGCGACTCATGCCAGTGCCTCGCGTTTAATCCATATCATGGGACGTGACGGAATTTTCCATAAAGGCACATTCGGTCAAGTGCATAACAAGTTGGGTACACCACTTTATGCCGTGCTGTTCATTGGCTTAACTTCACTCCTCGCCATCAGCCTTGATCTTGCGACAGTGGTGAGTATGGTGAGTTTTGGTGCCCTGATTGCCTTTACTGCAGTGAATTTCTCGGTATTTGTAAAATTCTTTGTTCAGGACAAACAGCGTCAAGGCTTAAAAAATATCTTCCTTAACTTGGTTTTGCCCCTGTTTTCGGTGGGCGTGATGTTGGGTTTATGGATCAACCTGGAAATGTCAGCCTTGATCTGTGGCTGTATTTGGCTCGCAGTAGGTGTGCTGCTCTATATGTATAAGCGTTTGCGTAAACAGAATATTGTGATTAGTAGTGCTTACTAAGATCGAATCAATTGTATTGAAGTAATAGTGAGAAGATGAAATGAATAAGCCAAAATTTATTGAAGATGTCGAGTTTAAAGCCAGTATTAATACACAGAGTGGCAAAGAGTGGAACTGGATTAATCCCAAACATGGCAATTTTGAACATCCTGCCAATTACTATGAAAGCTCACTCGAAACTGGGCATGCGTTTCCAGGTTTAAATGCCGATCTTGAATGTGATGTGGTGGTGATTGGTGGTGGGCTACTTGGAGCATCGACAGCACTCCATCTGTCTGAACATGGCATAGATACCATTTTGGTAGAAAAAAATCGCATTGGTGGCGCTGCTTCAGGACGTAATGGTGGACAGCTCACACCAGGGCTAGCGCGTTGGGAAGCGTCAGAAATGATTGAGCATTTCAGCTATGCAGATGCGAAAAAACTCTGGCACTTTAGCTCTACTGAAGCGATGTCTTTAATCGATGACATTGCAGCAAAATACCAACTTGAGCTACAGCGTAAACGTGGACATATTACCGCAGCAGTGCATGAAGGGCACTTGGTTGGTTTAACTCAAGGGGCAGATGCACGTAAATTTTTAGGTGAAGACCACACCAAAATTGTCGGTGAGCATGAGCTGAAACAGCATATTGCTTCAGAGAATTATTGTGGTGGTCTAATTGACTCGCTGGGGGGACATATCCATCCACTCGCACTGAACCGTGGACTGGTTTATGGCTTCTGCCAAAACGGTGGACAGGTGTTTGAGCAAACTGAAGTGGTGTCAGTAGAAGAGCGTGAAGATGGGATTTATGTCACGACCATAAGTGGCGTAATAAAAGCGCGTAAGAGTGTGGTCATGGGCGTACATCATGCTTCGTTTAAACTGCTGCAAAAGAACAATCGAACCACAATTCCATTTTATACTTATGTATGTACCACAGCGCCTTTAGAAGTAAATTTAAAAGAGCTATTGCCAACCGATGCGCCTGTCTACGACACCCAGTTCCAGATTGATTATTACCGGGGTGTGTCTCAAAACCGAATTTTATTTGGTGGTGAAGGGACAGGTTCGTGTTGGAGTCCTGAAAAAACCCATCAGTATTTGTTAGGTCGAATTCAGCATGTATTCCCACAATTAAAACAGGTTGAGCTGGATTTTGTCTGGAGTGGAACCACGGATCTGACCATGAATGGTGCAGCCGACAGCCGTAAATTTGGCCATAAATTCCCGATTTATGCCGTGCAAGGCTGGAGTGGGCATGGTGTGGCGCAAACGGTGCGTATCGGTAAAGCGATTGCAGATGATTTCTGTGGCAAGGCAGATGATTTCAATATGCTGACCACTATTTAGCATCAGGATATGTTGTTTGGTCGCACACTTGCCCCTGTGGTGATTCCAATTGCCAAAACTGCCTATGGACTGGGAGCATTGGTGAATCCGGGCAAGATGGTATCTTTCTAAAATTAAATATAAAAAATTCCCCTTTCTTAAAAGGGGAATTTAGGGGGGATTAAAAAGAGGAAATTAAGTGATTTGTTCTTTTACTTTCCGCTTTAAAAACTTCGGTTTCCATTCACTGGCAATTACGCCCAGTACCACCATCAATCCGCCCAACAGTGCCAGTGCAGGTAAGCGTTCTCCTGCAAGTCGGCCAAAAAGTGCTGCCCATACCGGTTCACCGGCATAGATAATTGCTGCCTGTGATGGATCTACCCTACGTTGTGCCCAGTTCATGACCAGTTGAATCATCGCACTGGCAATGCCTAAACCGACTAAAATGCCTGCCAGATGCCAGTGAAATTCAGGTAGCTGAGATTCACCTAAAACAGGTGCAATCATAAAGCAGAACAAGGACGCAAAAATCAGTTGCAGCACTGTGACCCGGCGTACATTCACCTGCTCAGCAAAATAACTGATCAAAATAATCTCCAGGGCAATGGCAATGGAGCCAAGTAAAGTCAAAGTTTGTCCAAAACTGAGCTGAATTGCTGCAAAGCCATTACCAGTCAAAAACACTAACCCGATAAAGGCAAACAATGCCCCGATCCAGGTCATCACCTGTGGTTTTTGACCAAACAGCAGCCAGAGCAGGATTGGTACCAGTGGAACATACAAGGCGGTTAAAAAAGCAGACTCGCTGCTGCTAATCGTTTGCAATCCCACGGTTTGGGTGCCGTAACCGATGGCGATCATGATCCCAATCACCGCGCCGGCAATAATCTCCTTGAGGGTCATACCTTTTAAAGATTTTAATGAGATCAGGGTCACGGCAATGGCAGCTGCAGCAAAACGCAGCCCAACAAACATAATCGGACTGCTAAAATTCAGCCCGTATTGTACGGTAATAAAACTGCCGCCCCAGATCAGGGTAATCAGAATTAAAGCAAGCTGCGGAAGTTTGGCTGCCAGAGCGGGAGAGCGAAAAGTGGAGATGAGGGTCGACATATCAGGAGATCGGAAAATAACAAATAAAAAAGAGGCCCGAAGACCTCTTGTGCAGCAGGCTTAATTATAGCGCCTGTTGTTCATCTAGCAATAACTGCGCTTCACGCAGGCTTAATGTACCTTCGTAAATGGCACGACCAGTAATGGCACCTAGAATGCCCGGCTGATCTTTCAGGTTACGGACGTCATCCATATTGGTTACGCCGCCTGAAGCAATCACAGGTAAACCTGAATATTGTGCCAGATTTACGGTTTGCTCAATATTCACACCCTGCATCATGCCATCACGGGCAATATCAGTATAGACAATGCTGGATACACCTGCATCGGCAAAACGCTTGGCCAGATCTGTCGCTTTGACATCCGTCACATTGGCCCAGCCATCGGTTGCCACCATGCCATTCATGGCATCAATGCCGACAATGATATGACCCGCGAATTTTTTGCATGCTTCTTCTACAAATTCAGGATCCTGAACTGCTTTGGTACCAATAATCACAAAAGATACGCCTGCTTGCAGATAATGCTCGATGGTTTCCATCGAACGGATACCGCCGCCAATCTGGATCGGTAAATCTGGCTGCGCTCTGGCAATGGCTTCAACCACTGGCTTATGGATAGGCGTACCTGCGAAAGCACCGTTTAAATCCACTAAATGCAAGCGGCGAGCGCCTTCATTTACCCAATGCTGTGCTGTTGCGACCGGATCGTCAGAAAATACGGTATCGTCTTCCATACGACCTTGTTTTAAACGGACACATTTGCCATCTTTCAGGTCAATTGCAGGGATGATCAGCATGCTTTCGCTCCTTGCTTAATCTTTAGAATGAATTTGAGTGAGTTCATCTTAGCAAATAAAGTCGAAATTTCTAACTCTTAAACAGTATCAATAAAGAAAACCTGTCCGAAGACAGGTCGCAGTCAGGTAATTTATTTTTATCCTTTTAATGATTCAGCGACTGCGCATACGATCTGCTTTATTTTCACTGGCACACTGATTAGACATAGCTATAAGTTTGAGACAGATGGTCTAGTGAATTGACTTGGCCCAGCTGCGCTCCCAACTCATAAAGTCCCTGATTGACTGTACTGACAGTTTCACCCACTAAACCGACCACCGTACCTGCAACTGGCAGGCTGGTCGCGACGTCCGTGACCGGAACCAGGTCATTGAGCAGGGCATCCAGTGTGCCCGATACATCCTGAATTACGCCGCCGACACTGGCGACCGGATTTTCTAGGGTATTGTTAATCAGCTCAAGTGGATTGATTGCTGCCACATATTGTCCGGTTTCATCGACCAGACCACTTAGATTGCTGCCAGTCTGCCCAATCGCGGTCACCACATCACCCAGGATCGGTAAGTTAGCCAATGGAGCAGTCAATGGAGCCGTAGCGGCAAGCACACTGTCCAGAATGTCAGATACACCCCCTAGACCCTGACCCAGCAGATCAGTCGTACCATTCAAGGCAGTATTAACACCGCCTGCTAAGTCTCCTGCAATCCACTGGTCCGAGATGGCATGTACACCTGCGCTGACGCCACTGACCAGACCAGTGCTGACATTCAGGACGGTCGATAGCAGATCTCCGACAACGGGCAGTGCACCGAGCTGAGCGCTAAGAGGCGCAGTCAGATCCGATACGGTTGATACCACTTCATCTACCACGGTGATCACCGTTTTAGTCAGCACACCCAGTGCTGTCGTAATCCCTTGCAGTGCCAGACTCAGCACGCCACTGATTTTTTCATTCAATAAACTGAACATGTGTATTAACCCTCTAGAACATGCACATCCTGATCGGATGATGAATAAGATGGCTCATGTTTTAGCAAATTTTTTAATAAAAAACAGAACGGAGAAACTGCAAATAGATCATGAAAAATAAAGAAATTATAAAAAGTTGAATATATTCAAATTGCTAAGTTTGAAAATGGTTATTGTTTTAAAATGTAAATAAAATCAGTAAATTAATTTGAATTTTATGGTGCTTTTTGAGATTTTATGCCTCAAGATTGGGCATGATTCTATCTGAAGTTAAGTTCCAAGTTAAAGAGACGCTGAAAGTTGCTAAATTCACTTGGGATGGGCATTTAAGCAGTCTTAATATTGCCAACTTTTGGGGCAGAATCTGATTTACACAAAGTTACATTGTTGCGGTGTGCTGAAGACATTAAAGCCTTGACGAAGGGCGTAGACGTAATTTCAGTGATGTATTCGGAATCTCTTTGGGGAGTAGATTTCGGCGCAGCAATTCTTCAAATACCAACACTGGCGCATAGGCATCTGCAGCTGCATAGTCAATCTGGGCTGCACTTAAGTTTTTACTGGCCCAATTGGAAGTGCTAATCCGTTTCGATTTAGGGAAATTTAGTCCAAATAACAGGGCGATGGCATTTTTCAGTCCGACCGGATTTTTTAGACCAAAATGACCGAAGCATTTCGACAGCTCAATCACGCTATTCAGTTCTATGCCTCGTTTACGAAACAGATGCGCATCATTTTTCAGGCCAAAACCAACCTTGATCTGATCACGATTGGCAAAAATTGGTGCAAGAAAAGCCCAGATGGCCGGGTTCATTTGAAATAAATAGGCTTTGTCTAGAGTGGCCAGCTGAATTAGATGTGGCCCGGTAGAGATTTCACCGACTTTAAAGGTCGGTTTGGATTCAGAATCAAAGCCAAATAGTGCACAGCTTTTCAGCTCCTGTTCAACAGCCAGACATTGTTCTAGACTATGAATAAGTTGAATCTGCTGCATGGGAAGATTTTGAAATACAGGAAAGGCCTGGATCTGTTCTTTGCTCGGCAGTATTGTCGGCTGGAGCGCTTCCATAATTATCAATAGTTCACTGGGCTTGGGCACTCAGCTTAATTACTTTTCTACGTTTAAGCAAAAATAAAGCCTAGATTGACCAGCGGAATGAGGATCAGGAGCGACAAGGTCATCAGCATGTTCCAGCCAGATAAGACAGGCGGTCAAAACATCCATTTGGGTTTAAGGCTGATTCACGAGTGTGAGAGTATTGATACATTATTTTATTCCCATATGCTTTAATTATTGTTTAAATATAAGGGCTTGACTAAGCAGAATAATAATTCTAGTGACTAAAAAATAGTCATGATTCTGGTGGTAGATTAATCTGAACGAATAAAAAAGCCCGCAATCTGCGAGCTTTTTAAGTGAAAGGAAAATCAGATTTTCCAGTCCACAAAGTTTTTCAGTAATTGCAAACCTGCGGTATGGCTCTTTTCCGGATGGAACTGGGTCGCAAACAGGTTTTCTTTATGAATTGCGGTACAGAACTCGATGCCATAGGTACAGCTGGCAGCTACCAGCTCTGAATCTTGTGGCTCGACATAGTAGCTATGTACAAAGTAGAACCGCGCATCCTGTTCAATATTGTTCCACATCGGATGGTCTGGATTGGCCTGATGTACCTGATTCCAGCCCATATGTGGCACTTTTAGACCGGCCATTTCCGGGAAATGCTTGACCGCACCTTTGAAAATACCCAGCGCATTTGTGCCACCATTCTCTTCAGAATGCTGCATCAAGGCCTGCATACCGACACAGATTGCCAGTACCGGTTTGTTAAACACTGCATTGCGTACCACTTCATCGATACCTGCTTCATGCATACCTTGCATACAGTCACGCATGGCGCCTACACCCGGAAAGACAATTTTGTCTGCTTGCGCAATCAATTTGGGATCATTGGTCACATCAACCGTGGCACCGACATGTTCGAGTGCTTTTGCTGCAGAGTGCAAATTTCCCATGCCATAATCAAGAAGGGCAATACGGGTCATTACAGCGTTCCTTTGGTTGAAGCGACCGTGTTCGCAGCACGCGGATCCACTTCACAGGCCATACGCAGCGCACGCGCAAAAGCTTTAAATACGCTTTCGATCTGGTGATGGCTGTTTTTGCCTTTCAGGTTGTCGATATGCACGGTCATCAATGAATGATTGACAAAGCCCTGGAAGAATTCAGAGAATAAATCCACATCAAAACGGCCGATCATGGCACGGGTAAATGGAATATCCATAAACAGGCCTGGACGACCGGACAGATCCACCACAACACGGCTTAAAGATTCATCGAGTGGTGCATAAAAGTGACCGTAGCGTTTCAGGCCTTTTTTATCGCCCAGCGCTTGTGCAAAAGCCTGACCCAAGGTAATACCACAGTCTTCTACGGTATGATGGTCATCAATTTCCAGATCGCCTTCACAATGAATATCAATATCAAACAAACCATGACGCTTGATTTGATCAATCATATGGTCTAAAAATGGAATACCCGTGTTTAAGGTGCCTTGACCAGTACCGTCGAGATTCAAACGAACTCGAATTTTGGTTTCGTTGGTATTTCTTACCACTTCACTGATACGATCTGTCATAGACACGTTCCTCAAATACGTCAAAATGATTGATGTAGAAAATATTTTCGCCGTGACGACGTCACTGCATATTAGATTGCTCAGGAGGGTTTATCAATGCCTATTACCGTACATGCTTATACTTCTTTAGAAAATGATGAAGTGCGCAGCCAGCTTGAGCGACTGTATGACACTAGCCCTGAATTTAGCGATGGGGCAGATGCCATGGAACAACTAGAGCAAAACCTTACACAGTATACCTCAGTTTATAGTGCAGAATTTAATACCAAGATTATCGGGGCAATCTGGTGCACCGGACAGGGAGAAAGCCGGATTCTGGAAAATATCGTGGTGCATCCGGCCAACCGCGGGCGTGGCGTTGCAGAAAGGCTGGTCAGTGAAGTCTGCCGCATGGAAGAAGAAAAAGGGGTCAAGAATTTTGTGCCGGGGTGTGGTGCCATCCATCGTTGTCTGGCCAATCTGGAAAAAATCTAAAAATAGATCAAGCAGTCGCAGCCTTCGGGCTGCTTTTTTGTAAATAAGACCGCAGATTTGTTTTATTGGTGAAGTCTTTGGTAAAAACTGTTTAATTTATGACTCAAATTGATGCGAGTTGATGGAAAAGTAAACATTTGATGAAAATTATTCTCTGCGCTCTTGACGATTTAAAGCTGAAACTGTTTAATACGCGACATCGGCGTGATAGCTCAGTAGGTAGAGCAACGGATTGAAAATCCGTGTGTCCCCAGTTCGATCCTGGGTCTCGCCACCATATTTTAAAACATTTTAAAGTTTTCAATCCCTGATCCCATCAGGGATTTTTTTTAGACCAAAATTCAGTCATTCAATTATTTTTTTTATAATTTTGATTGACTAATGCAGCCAGATACGGCTTAATACACCGCATCGGCGTGATAGCTCAGTAGGTAGAGCAACGGATTGAAAATCCGTGTGTCCCCAGTTCGATCCTGGGTCTCGCCACCATATTCAAAAAACCTCAAACATTGTTTGAGGTTTTTTTTCGCCTGTCATTTTGTCTTTCAGCTGAAAACAGTGGTTTTGCCTCACTATTCGGCTTTCAGACGATGAGTCTGTGCTCTGCTATTTCCGGGATGATTCACATGAGTTGCCATTCATCTGAGCAAGCATGAGTTATCCAATTAATCAATGTAATCTAGTAGATAAGAATATTGAAAATAGACTGGATCATCGTCAGTTGCAGTATTTGGGCCATCAATAATAGGGGAAAGGCAAACCAATGAATATCATGAAAATGTCTATATTCGGACTCATGCTCGGTGTTTACAGCATCGGAGCGCAAGCCGAGGACGAGCAAGCGGTGGTGACGCTACCAACCCTGACCGTGATGGCTGAACCTGAAATGAGTAATGAAACCGGCTATGTACCTTTTGTACAGGAAGAAAAGAATCTGCGTGCCTTACAGCATCAGGTGATTCGTGGTACCCGGGATGCAGAGAATTTTATGGTCAATCCTGATGTGGTGGCAAACCTCGAGATCCAGCCCATAAAAGCACCTGATTTAGATTCATTGTCACCGGCACTACAGCAGTACGTGCTCACCATTGCCCAGGGACTGCAATCCAGTGATCCAACCCAAGGGCTGTATACCATTCTGGAGAATTTTGGCATTGATCGGAGTAACAGCCTGCAGCCAGATCGCAATATGAAAATCCAGATCAATCTGGACAAGGTGAATATCGACCTGCTTGAAAATCACCTTAATGTACCTGCTGTCATACAATTACCGAAACAGCCCTGAAATACTGTCCAATGCTACCTATCCATCCCCGCCAGTCGGGGATTTTTTATTGCTAAAATTTACGGTAAAAGGAGCATTAATTTCTAATCGCCCGCTTAAAACCAGCTCGAAATATGCGCCAGTGATCAGGCTGACATGACCGTGTATCAATCCTCACAGTAATACTGATCATATTTACACAAGTTTAAGGAACAATAAGGTATCTCCCCCTGAAATGAAGATGCGGAGGTTTTCCTTATGCGTCCCCTTAGCACAACTTTCCTTGTATTAATAAGCCTGTTTTCTGTGCTGCATCTGGTCAATGCACATGCCGCACCAGAATCTGTCACTTTACCGACACTGACCGTGATGGCAGACCGTGAATTGCGTGAAGAAACAGAGTTCATGCTTCCCCTGCAACAACAATCCAGCCAGAAAAAAGCGTTAAAGATGCGGATGCTGAAGATTGAACGCGAATTGCAGGACTACACGGTTAATGCTGATTTCGCGGGTGATCTCGACATTCTACCTAGCAGCAATCCGGCACGACTGGATAGCCTGCCACCGGGGCTGCAACAGTATGTGCAGGCGATTGCGGATGGTTTACGCTCTGCTGACCCACGTGATGGTATTTATCTGATGCTGGTGCCATTTGGTATTAACCGTAATGCAACTTCGGTTCAGGCTGCCCGAGAACAATTCAACCTGAATAATATTGACCGGACGCTGCTGAATGAATGGTGTGCTGCGAATGGTTGCTAGATAAAGTCAAACGATACAGCGCGAGCTTAAAACAGCAATGGTGATCAAATTTCCTTTTGGAACAGTCCGTGCCTTTGCAGAGGTTTTGTATAGAAGAATTGATTTTTGTTTAAAAAATAAGCATATTGATAAAAAGGAAATCTATACATAACCTGCAGCAGGAGAGCATGTGCATGCCGCGTGTTTTTATGATTTTAGCCGCTGTGACACTGGCAATTTTTATCGGGCTGTTTTATCAAAACTCTGCCCAGAAAAAACATCAGGCTGATTTGCTCGAATATGAAACTGTGCTTGAAGAAAAAACCGAGAGCATTGCGCAGCAAGCACAGGACTGGTCTAAGCCGATTGAGCTTGAGCTTGAAGATGACCGTCTGGATGGCGACTATGCCATCATGGCTGAATTCATGCTGGGTCAATTGCGCGACAGTGCCGAGGAGCGGAATCAGTACCTGCGTGATTTAAAAGCGGCCAACTGGCAGAATTTTCTGGATATCGACCGTCTGGCCAAAGATCAGGCACAAGACTATAAAGAAACTGAAGCCATGCTCAAGCAAGTGCATCAAATTGTGAACAGCTATCAGCAGCAAATTCAGCAGCGTGATGCCGAGCTGATCAATAAGGCACAGCAACTGGATATTAAAAACCGTTATCGCCAGCAGCTGACCGCGAACCTGCAAGCCGATCAACAGCAAAGTAATGCCCATGCGATCTTTGAGATTGAGAAACAAAGTCTGGCCAAGGCAGATGCCTTATTTGCCGTATTGAAAAAGCATAAATGGCAAAAGAAAAATAAAACTTTCATGTTTTATGAAGATAAAGCAGTGAAAGAGTTTAATGCGCTGTATAAAGAAATATTAAATCTGAATAAACAGATGCAACAGATTGCGACAGCAAACCAGAAAGCGGTTGAAAACAAGTTATAATCCTGTAGGCGATCACAGGATTGCCATAGGACTGTCATCTGCTGTTCAAACTCGCTTGCTAAGTTGGAGGGGTCGCACAGATCACGACATAACATTCAGGCAGGTGAGTCATGCAAACAATTCAGGTTTTTGCTGATATTCAGCAGATGTACGGTGAGTTTGTCGCAAATAAAACAGATCCAAAACTACAAAGTCTGAATAATGAGGGCAGGAGCCGATTTTTCTTGAATCAATATTTCAAGCTGATAGAAGACTGGCACTATACCGAACAGATTGTCATCCAGTTTAATCAGCAGTATTTCAGTCTGGATCTGGGAGGCGCGCCGGATTTTATGGATCAGGAAAATTATATGCGCTGGCTACAATCAGAACTACTGCATTAATCCAGTCACCCTATTCATTCTCTGGCTAAACTCAAGCTGTCGATCGAGGCAGCTTTTTTATTTTCCAGATTTGGTCTGCATCTTGCTGCTGTATTGGCACAGCGTAAATAAGCGCTGATTCCAATTCCGGCCTGAACCAGCTATGCTGAAATGAATAAAACCGTCGCTATAAGCATGACAGGCGGCGCATGCATGAGATGGAGGGCGATATTGATGCAAGAACTGATTTGTTATAAGCAACTTCCGGTCTGGACAGAAAAGAGTATTCCTCAGGGCTTCAAGAATCAGCACAATACCAAAGCAGGGACTTGGGCCAAACTGACGTTACTTAAAGGTGAGTTGCATTTTGCCATGCTGGAAGCATCCGGTGCGGTGCAATCTGAACATGTGTTTACACCAGCGCAGCAACCGCCATTTATTGAACCTGAGGCTTGGCACAAGATTGTTTCTGCCAGCGAGGATATCGAATGCCAGCTGCGTTTTTATTGCCGGCCTGAAGATTACTTCATCAAAAAATATCAGTTGAATCCTACCCATTCTGAAGTGCTGGCGGCCATGCCCTATTTAAAGGGTGGCCGTGCGCTGGACGTCGGTTGCGGTACAGGACGTAATGCACTGTATTTAAGTCAGAATGGTTTTAATGTCGAAGCCTGGGATGTCAATGAAAACAGTTTGCAGACCTTAAGACAGATTGTGCAGACGGAGCACATTGATCACGTGCAGATCCAGCGCCGTGATCTCAACACAGATACCAGTATTACAGGCCAGTATGACTTCATTTACTGCACCGTGGTGATGATGTTCCTCGAGGCCAAAACCATTGCACCCTTGATTGCGCAGATGCAGCAGGCCACCGTGCCGGGTGGTTATAACCTGATTGTCTGTGCGATGGATACGCCAGAGATTCCGGTACAGCCCGATTTTCCATTTAGCTTTAAGCCGGGCGAGTTACGGGCTTATTATGAGGACTGGAAGATTGTGAAATACAATGAAAATATTGGTGAGCTGCATCGGGTGGATGCGCAGGGCCAACGGATTAAACAGCATTTTGCGACCATGTTAGCGCAAAAGGTCGAATAAGTGCTTTAAGCTGCTGTTAAACTCTTGAATTAAAATGAGAGTGTTCAAAACAAAAAAAGATGTCAGGCTGACATCTTTTTTATGCTCAAAAAATCTTAAGCAGCTTTTTTGAACCAAGAGAACCAGCCTTTTTTCTCAGCTTTTACGTCTGCTTGAGCAGCTTCGGCTTTCTCAGTAGTCGCTTCTTTTACTTCAGCAGCAGTTTCAACAGTTGCTTCTTTTGCTTCTGCTACTTCTGTTTTTGCAGCTTCAACTTGTTGTTCTGCGGTTGCTTGTGCAGTTTCTACTTGAGCAGTTGTTTCAGCTTTTACTGTTTCAACTTTCGCTTCAGTTGCTTGTTTTGCATCTGTAGCAGTGGCTTGAGCAGCTTCAACTTTTGCTTGCACAGGCGCAACCGCTTCTGTAGCAACAGTTTGAACTGTAGTGGTTGTAGCAGCAGGTGCTACTTGAGCTTCAGTTGCCATTGCAGATGCAGAAGTTGCTACGATTGCAGTCGCAAGCATTGTTTTAAGCATGTTCATATAAACCCCTTAAGGAAGTAGGAAAAAAGAGGCTTGATCATACACAGATAAAATTTAAGCGATTCATAATTAAGATTTTAATGGTGGAAAAATAAACCAATTTTACAAAGGGATAACATTCTAGTTTAAATAAAAAAGCTCCGAAGAGCTTTAACTAATGACATAAAGTTTTGGTCGAGGTTTAGATTCTTCATATTTAATTAAAGAATCAAATGTTAGTTCATTAAAGTCTTTTTCAGATATACGAATTTCATCGAGCATTTTCTGCTTACTAAATTTTGGATCTGAAGCTAATGTTAAAATTAATTTAGGAAGCATTACGCTTTCATCACGGTGAGTTTCGTTAGGCTCATTAATGTGATAACCTAAGGTATTAATTTTCATAGAGTTACTTCGATAAAACCAATCTGTTATACGTTGCAATTTATGCGATTTATAATTTATAGCCTTTAAAGATGTTCGTCATACTTTCTTATAGTCGATCATATTTTCAATCGTTAAATAAGAAGGAACTGTACTTAAAAAACCTTCAGTAGGCATTAAAAATTCTGAAGCAAACTTATCTGCTTCAGTTTCTAAAATGCGATTGTCTACTTCATTGCGGACATATTTATTATGTGTGTGCATAACGGTGTGGCCTAATTCATGCGCACAATCGAATCTTACCCGTTCGGCAGATTTTGTATCATTCAAAAAAATAAACGGTGAGCCTGATTCATCATCAAAAAAAGAAAGGGCATCAATTTCTTTTTTTTGTATAAAAAAACCCCGCACTAAGCGGGGTTTATTTTTATCTGAGTATTTAAGAATTAAACACGTTCGATAATTGTCGCAATACCTTGACCCAAACCAATACACATGGTCGCAAGACCAATTTGCGTATCTTGCTGTTCCATCACGTTAAGCAAAGACGTGGTAATACGCGCACCAGAACAACCGAGTGGGTGACCCAACGCAATCGCACCACCGTTATGGTTTACGATGTCCTGTTTGTCATAAATGCCTAAGCCTTTAAGAACAGACAGACCTTGTGCAGCAAAGGCTTCGTTCAATTCAAAAGTCTGAATATCAGAAATGGCAAGGCCAGCACGTTTCAAGGCTTTTTGCGTTGCCGGAACCGGGCCATAACCCATGATCGCAGCATCACAACCTGCAACTGCCATAGAGCGGATCACGGCACGTGGCTTAAGACCTAAGGCTTGTGCACGCTCATAAGACATGAGCAACATTGCAGAAGCACCATCAGACAAGGCTGAAGAGGTTGCCGCAGTCACTGTACCGCCTTTCGGATCGAACACTGGACGTAAAGCACGGAATGATTCGATGTTGGCATCCGGACGGATCACTTCATCTACGTCGCATAGGATTTTAAAACCGTTTGCATCGTGACCTTCAACACCAATAATTTCGTTTTTGAAACGACCTTCTTGCGTTGCAGCCCAAGCGCGGCGATGTGATTCCACACCAAACGCATCTTGTTCTTCACGCGTAATGCCGTTCATACGACCCAACATTTCAGCAGTTAAGCCCATCATGTTAGACGCTTTGGCATAATGCTTAGATGCTTCTGGGTTGAGGTCGATGCCGTGCATCATTCCTACGTGGCCCATGTGCTCTACACCACCAATGATGAAGATATCACCTTGGTTAGTCGCAATTTGCGCCGCAGCAGTATGAATAGACTGCATAGATGAACCACAAAGACGGTTAACAGTTTGACCAGCCACAGTTTTCGGCAAGTCCGCCAGTAATGCGATATTACGGGCAATGTTCATCCCTTGTTCCAGGGTCTGATTCACACAGCCCCAGATCACGTCTTCAACTTCATTCGGGTCGAATTCGTTACGTACCATCAGGGCACGGACAAGTTCAGCAGACAGGCTGTCCGCACGTACATTGCGGAACATACCGTTTTTGGTTTTACCCATTGCTGAACGTACGCCATCGACGATGACAACGTCACGTGGATTTAAAGTAGCCATTCACGTTGCTCCTTAACCGTAGAATTTTTTGTTGTTAGCAGCCATTTCACGCAACATTTCTGGCGCTTCATAAGCTTTACCAAGGTGCGCATACTTATTGCAAAGCGCAACATACTCAGCTACACCGGTTTGATCGATGTAACGGCATGGACCACCACGGAATGGAGGGAAACCGACACCCATGATCATTGCCATATCTGCTTCAGAAGCAGTCGCGACAATGTTGTCTTCCAGGCAACGAACCGTTTCGTTACAGAAAGCCAGCATCATACGGTCAATGATTTCCTGAGCGTCAAATTCACGTTTTTCCACAGTTGCAACAGAGGCCACAAGCTCATATGCAGTTGGATCAACCACTTTGGCTTTTTTGCCTTTACGGTCAAGTTCATACTTGTAGAAACCCACGTCGTTCTTTTGACCCAGACGTTTGTTTTCATACATGGTTTGAATCGAACCTTTGAAGTCCGGTTTCATACGATCCGGGAAGCCTTCAGCCATCACTTCTGCACCATGCACGCCAGTATCAATACCGACCACGTCCATCAGGTAAGCAGGGCCCATCGGCCAGCCGAATTTTTCCATCACTTTATCGATTTGCTGGAAATCAGCGCCATCTTTAAGCAATAGGTCAAATGCACCGAAGTAAGGGAACAATACGCGGTTGACCAGGAAGCCCGGGCAGTCATTCACCACGATTGGTGTTTTACCCATTTTCTGAGCAAGTACCACAGTCGTTGCAATGGCTTCGTCAGAGGTCTTCGCGCCACGGATCACTTCAACCAAAGGCATCATATGTACCGGGTTAAAGAAGTGCATCCCCACGAAGTTCTCAGGACGTTGCAGGCTTTCAGCCAGACGCGTGATCGAAATCGTAGACGTATTTGAAGCAATGATGGTGTTCTCACGTACTGATTTTTCAGTATCAGCAAGTACAGCAGCTTTGATTTTAGGGTTTTCAGTTACCGCTTCAATCACGATATCCACTTCTTTAAACTCTTCCAGGCTTAAAGTCGGACGGATACGTGCAAGCGTTTCACCCATTTTCGCTGGTGTCATTTTTTTGCGTTCAACCTGTTTGGTCAACAGTTTGTTCGCTTCAGACATACCCAATGCAAGCTGTGGATTACCAATATCTTTCATGATGATTGGTGTGCCTTTGCTCGCCGCCTGATAAGCAATACCACCACCCATGATCCCAGCGCCAAGTACCGCCGCCTGGTTTACCGGATGCGCACCTTTTTCGTAGCGCTTCGAGGTTTTTTTCACGATCTGATCGTTCAGGAACAAACCGATCAATGCACCTGCTTGTGGCGTAACTGCAGCTTTGGCAAAGCCTTCAGCTTCAACTTTTAACGCGTCATCACGATGCAGGCTCGCACCGGCCTGTAATGAATCAAGCAGTAATTTTGGCGCCGGATATTGAGCCGGATTGGCCTTGGCCAAAACCATGCCTTTCGATGAGTTAAACGCCATCATCTGTTCAATCGGGCTGAGTTTAACCGGATCCAGTTTTTCCTGACGCTTGGTTCTCCAGTCTAAACGGCCATGAATCGCCTGTTTGACCAGATCAAGTGCAGCATCTTTAAGTTTGTCAGCAGCAACCACTGCATCTACAGCACCGTCTTTTAGTGCAGCAGCAGGCTTTTTCGGGTTGGCCATGGCCATCCATTCTACGGCGTTGTCGATACCGATCAGACGGCTTAAACGCACTGTACCACCGAAGCCCGGGAAAATGCCCAGCTTGATTTCAGGCAGACCGACTTGCGCCTGTTCTGACATGACACGGTAGTCACACACCAGACACATTTCAAAACCACCACCCAGTGCCATACCATTAATGGCCGCCACTTTAGGAATGTCGAGATCTTCGAAGCTGTTGAAAATTTCATGTACCGGCATCGCCCAGTCAACAATCGCTTGTTCACCCTGAGCAAAGTTATCGCCGAATTCTGTGATATCGGCACCGACAATAAATGTAGATTTGCCTGAAGTGACAATCAGACCTTGAATATCGGCATGGGAGACGGCTTCAATAGCAGCCTTGAAATCTTCAATCGTTGCACGGTTGAATTTGTTAACGGACTCACCTTGTAAGTCAAAGCGGAATTCTGCAATCCCGTCCTCTAGCATTTGGACGGTAATGGCATTGCCAGCGTGGATCATGCCCTGATCTCCTTTATTTTGGAGGACTTCTAAGTTGATGTTGTGAAGCAAATGCGCATATCCCGCGCACTTTTAGACTTCGCTAATCTTACGATAACTATATCCAAAAAGAACATAACAAGTTGTATCAAGCCGTGACGCAAGGGTCATCAATTTTTGCCGAATCGATTCCATCTGCGCTGTATTTTTGTTGCCGTTTTTGACCACAGCCTGAACTAAAGATTCTGTTTCAATTCATTATTTTTTATCGATTAGCCTGATTGATATGGAGCAGGGTGGACAATATTCAAGGGCAGGCTTTGCTGCTATTTGGTCAATTCAGTCAATTATCGGCCTGTGGAACAAGGAAAATCAGGGCTGAATCTCGCTCAGTACATGGCGTGCAGGCATGTATAGATATTTTCGGATCAGCCGCAATAAAACTGCAGTTGATTGTTTTAGTCGAGGGTTTTCTGAGGATTTCAGCCCCAGCATGCCTATGTTGATGCTAGGCCTGAAATAACAGTGCTTCTGTTGAATATGACCTCTGTCATCTGGCACAGAATTGTTTATGATGATCAGGCACATAGATATGGGGATCTCGATGCAGGTATTTCGTTCCAAAAAAGACTGGTGGCTGGTCGCTTTTCTGATCTGTATGAGTGGCCTGTTACTGCAACTGCTGCTGACCATGCAGGCCAAAGGTACCCTGCAGCAATATCCACTGCACACCGCCATCTACATTCTGACCATTATTATTCTGTGGTGGCCGCTGTGGAGTACGCGCTATGTGCTGGAAAATGGAGTGCTGAGTATTAAAAGCCTGTGGTTGAGCTGGCAGATTCCGTTGAGCGCCATCCAGTCCATCCAGCCGACAGATCACTCTATCATTGCACCGGCCTTGTCCTTAAAGCGTCTGCGGATTGACTATAGGGAAGACGGCGTGCAGAAATTTGTATTGGTTTCACCTACAGATCCGACCGCTTTTAGACAGGCAATTCAAGCAAATAAAACGGATAGTGAGTCTGCATGATTTAAGCTTTTGCTTGCTCAGGCAGAACCACAAATTGTCCATCGACACAGTCCAGATGCAGACTGAACTGCTCGGGCTGGCTTAAAAAATACAGCGCCAGAACCGGTTCCAGTTCGGTACGCAGCTTGCGGCCCAAATGCCGGGCGCCGTAACGAATATCATAGCCCTGATAGAAATAGGCTTTGGCTGCATCCGATAAATGTACTTGTCGGTTTTGATGTTGCAGGCGTTTATTGAGTTTTTCCAGTTCAATTTCGACCAGACGTGGCAGGGCATCATGCTGTACCGCCTGATAATGCAGGCTGCGGTCAATCCGGTTTAGAAATTCAGGATCGAATTTACGCTGCATGACTTTTTCAATAATGCGCTGGGTGGGTACATGTTTCAGGCACAGTGCCTGTATTTGCTGTGGCAGGTAGCTGAGTTTTTCCAGATATTGCTGTGCCGCCTGTGCGCCGACATTACTGGTCATAAAGATCATGCAGTTACGGAAATCAATAGTTTTGGTTCCAGCTGTCAGGGTCAATCTGCCAGTATCCAGCACATTCATCAAACCACGAATCACCTCGTTACTGGCTTTTTCCAGTTCATCAAACAGCATGATGCCGGGACGGGTATGGCTGCCGGCAATCGCCGTTTCATCAAACAGGCTGTGACCTTCTTTAGAACCGACATAACCTGGCGGCGCACCGGTGAGTGCCGCGGCATAATGTTCCTGTGCCAGAGTGTTCATGTCAATCCGGCAGAAAGCATCCGGACGACCATAAATCGCTTCGGCAATCAGACGCACGGTTTCAGTTTTACCCACGCCGGTTGGGCCGAGCATCAAGGTGACCGAGAGTGGACGCTCCGGACTGGAGAAATCGGCCTTGACCACATGCAGCATTTTTTCAATTTCATTCAGTGCGGCATCCTGTCCAATCATCCGTTCACGCAGCAATTGCATCACGTGATTCGGCTCGAAATGAAAACGCGGTTTGCCAATCCGGCGATCACGCTCAGAGGGGTGATGGGTGGAGCTGGATGGTTGAACAATATGGATGCCCGATTGCTGCATGGTCATGCGAATCATCTCAAAACTAGACCCTTCGAGCATAGCAAAGTTAAAGGTTGAAATTTAGAGCTTTTAGCAATCAGATCATGCGGAGAAAGCTATAGATTGCAAAGATGGCTGAGCTATAGTTTTAAATTGGGTGTCAAGTTGAGGGGAATTTTGTGTTTTCGCTTGAAAATAACCGAATAATCATCACATATATCTGCAGATTGCATGTAAAAAATAGGCTTTAGGTGAACGAAAACGCACGTCCTCATATCGAGAAAATTCTGGCCAATATGACCAGCCTGCCCGGGGTCTACCGGATGTATGGCAAAGACGGCGAACTGTTGTATGTGGGGAAAGCCAAAAATCTAAAAAACCGGGTCTCCAGCTATTTTGTCAAAACGCTGGATCATCCCAAAACCCAGGCCTTGGTGGCGCGGATTTATGATATTCAGACCTTGGTGGTGCGCTCTGAAACCGAAGCCTTGTTGCTGGAACAGAACCTGATCAAGCTGCATCATCCGCCGTATAACATTATGCTGCGCGATGATAAATCTTATGTCTATATCTTTGTTTCCGCAGATAAACCTTATCCACGACTGGCCAGTGGGCGCGGCAAGGGCAAGCATCAGGTCGGCAAGTTTTTTGGGCCTTATCCGAGTGCCTATACCGCCCGGGATACCTTGGTGGTGCTGCAAAAACTGTTTAATGTGCGTTCCTGTGAAAACAGCTTTTTTGCCAACCGAACCCGTCCTTGTCTGCAATACCAGATCAAGCGCTGTTCTGCGCCCTGTGTCGGATTTATCTCTCCGGAAGACTACAAAGCAGATGTGGATAACTCGATTCGCTTTTTACAGGGCGATACCAAGGAGCTGAATCAGGAACTGATCGCAAAAATGGAAGCGGCAGCCGAAGCTCTGGAATTTGAAAAGGCCGTGTTCTATCGCGACCGGATGGCACTGTTAAGAGATGTGCAGTCACAGCAGGCGATTTATAAGCTCAAAGGCGAAGCCGATATTTTGTCGATTGCTTATCAGGCCGGAGTGACCTGTGTGCAGATCATGCATGTGCGCAACGGTAAAATGCTCGGCGGAAAAAGCTATTTCCCGGATATGCTCAGTGATGATCTAGGGCAGATGCTTGCCGATTTTATTGCCAATTTCTATTTTCAGGTGGCGGATGAAATTCCGGCCGAGCTGATTGTCAATGTCGAAGTGGCCGATCGCAAGGAACTGGAAGCGGCCTTGTCGCAGCATTTTGACAAGAAAATCCAGATCAAGTCCAAGGTACGAGAAACCCGCGCGGAATGGCTGGAACTGGCACAAATGAATGTACAGCATGCGATTCAGGGCAAGCTGGCCAATCATTTTGAACTGAATGAACGTTTCCATCAGCTGGAACAGGTGGTGGGCCGCCCGGTAGACCGGATCGAGTGTTTTGACATTTCCCATACCATGGGTGAAGACACCATCGCTTCCTGTGTGGTATTTGACAGCGGTGGGGTACGTAAACGAGATTATCGCCAGTTTTCCATCCATGACATTCAGGCGGGCGATGACTATGCCGCCATGCGTCAGGCCTTAACCCGTCGCTATAAAAAAGCCATGTTGCCAGATTTACTCCTGATTGATGGGGGGAAGGGGCAACTGCATATGGCTATGGAAGTGATGCAGGAACTGGGTCTGGACGCCTTTATGGTTGGGGTGTCCAAAGGCGAGGGACGTAAACCCGGTCTGGAAACCCTGCATTTTACCGATGGCAGCAAGATTCAGTTGCCGGAAGACCATAAGGCGCTGCATCTGATTCAACAGGTACGGGACGAAGCGCACCGTTTTGCGATTACCAAGCACCGGGCCAAACGCGATAAAAAACGCGGTTCATCGGTACTGGAAGTGATTCCGGGACTGGGACCAAAACGCCGCCGCGACTTGCTGACCCATTTTGGCGGGATTCAGGGGGTGCTGAAAGCGTCAGAGCGAGACCTGCAACTGGTGCCGGGACTCGGTTCAGTCATGGCGCGAATGATTTATAAAGTGTTGCATGAGTAATTTCCCAAGCCAATGCAAGGGCAAAAGTGCGCATTGACGCATGGGTCATTGGTCATTCACAGCAGCGCGAGCTTGACTCAATATACTGAGGATACAGACTCACCGAGGGGTCAACATGTCTTTGCATGCGCTGTATGCACAAATTGCCGAACAGGAATGGGTGGAATTTCCACAGGGATGGTTACAGGGACGTACCCTGTATGGCGGTCTGGCTGCCGCGATGATGATGCACAAGGCAGTCATGCAGATTAATGATCCGGCTCAACATTTACTCAGTTGTAGTGTGACTTTTGTCGGCCCGATTCAGCAAGCCAAGGTACGACTGAGTGCTGAAATCCTGCGGGAAGGCAAGTCGGTGACCACGATCGAAGTACGGCTATGGCAGGACGATGTGGTGCAAAGTATTCTGATTGCCAGTTTTGGTATTTCCCGCGATTCCTGCATTGAAGTGCAACAACAAGCCCAGGCACCAGACTATGCTGCGCCAGAGCAACTGTTTCAGATTCCTGCGGGTTATGGCCTGCCAGAATGTTATGACCATTTTGAAATCGCCTGGGCGGACGTCAATCTGCCTTGTAGTGCCAGCTCACGTCCGGACTTTGGCGGCTGGTGCCGTTTTCATCCTGAAAAGCATAGCAATCGTGAATTCCTGATCGCTGACCTGATGGCAATTTTCGACATCTGGCCACCTGGTGTACTGCCGATGTTTAAAAGTATGGCACCCGCGAGTAGTCTGACCTGGAGCGTGACCTATGTGCATCCGCTTCAGCATCAACTGCATGATTGGTTTAAATATAAAGTGTTTACGGATCATGCTGCGGATGGTTATGCAACCGAGCATGCCTATCTCTGGGATGCAGAAAATCGCCTGATTGCGATGGCAAGACAAACAGTGACGGTGTTTGCCTAGTGACACTGACAGCCAATTCGTATAAAGTGAAGCCTATTAATGATGGATCAAACCTCTAAAAAAGTGTGCATTTTCATCGTACATGAGGGGAACAATTGGCGGTGTCTATGACTACAGGTCGTATCCTGAATATTCCAAATATCTTGACCTTGGCGCGTATCGCTCTTATTTCGGTATTTTTATTGGTGGCTTACTGGCCGCCTGCAATGGGCTTTGAAGCCAACCATTCTGACATGACACGGCATATTATTTTGACCACGATTTTTGTAGTGGCTGCAGTGACGGACTGGTTTGATGGCTATCTGGCTCGAACTTTAAACCAGACCTCTGCTTTTGGCCGTTTTCTCGATCCGGTTGCAGATAAATTGATGGTCGCAGCTGCGCTGATTGTATTGGTGCAATGGCAACCTTCGATGTCGATGGCTTTTGCTGCGATTGTGATTATTTCACGTGAAATTACTGTTTCAGCATTACGTGAATGGATGGCAGAACTGGGTGCACGAACCAATGTTGCAGTATCAACCGTGGGTAAGTACAAAACGGCTTTTCAGATGATTGCGATTACCGTGTTTTTGCTGAACTGGCCACCACTGGAAATGCTGGCGTATGCCTTGCTATACACCGCAGTGGTACTCACTTTATGGTCGATGTTCATTTATCTGAAAGCGGCTTGGCCATATCTGAAACAGCCTTAATCGAAATGAAAAGAGAAGCTCCTTGAAAGGGGGCTTTTTTTATGCGCTTAAATTATCAAGCCAATCGGCAAATTGCAGGCAAAAAAATACCCAGCCTTTGGGGGAAGAACTGGGATGAAATCGGGGTATTTGTTGCTTATTATTATAGTTATTCAAAGATATCTCATCTTCTTAGAGCTCATTATAGAGAGACCATTTTACAAAATCATATGACTTCTTGTAGCAGAATGTTGTGTTTTGTGATTACTCTGTATATTGCTTTTACAATCTATTATTTTGATACAAATCTGAATGTTTTTCAGCAGGATAGTGGCTGACTAGATAAACGAAATAGAATAAGTGAAAATCTGTTTTTGTGCTCTAAGTGTGAGTTAGTAAGATTTGCTAGAATTAGTCAAAAAATCCCCTGAGATAGGGGATAGATTTATGCCTACGCGGACTTCATTCTTGTTTTGTGTAAAAAAGAAAGGCAGGGCTTTAATGTGAAAAGTTCCTGCATTGGGAGCTCTTCACATTCAAAACTACCCGCTTCGCTGGTCTTGAGTAATGTTTAGAGCAATACATAAAAAAAGAATCCCCAATAATGGAGATTCTTTTTTAATTTAAGCCTAAGCGCGCTTTCAGCGCTTGTCTTGCATAATTTTTAAAGTAACGCTTTAAAAATTACTCAGGCTTCAGCCCTTCGGCTTTTTCTAGAGATGCATCATTGTTAAAGAACTTTTCACGCTGTTCTTCTAGAAACTTTTTCGCATCAGCTTCAAACACGTTCAAACGCTTTTCATTAATTAGCGTGGTTTGGTGTTTTAGCCATTCTTGCCAAGCCTGTTTCGACACGGTATCAAACAATTCCTGACCCTTTGGTCCCGGAAATGGAGCAAAGTCTAAACCATCCATGTCAGCCTGATACTTACGGCAAAATACTTGTCGAGACATATCCATACTCCAAAATTATGCGTAAAGTTGTTCCAAACGCGCATGTGCGCGCTCAATGGCTGCTTTCACTTGAGCAGGCGCGGTGCCACCAATGTGGTTACGTGCATTTACCGAGGCTTCAAGAGTTAAGGCTTTTTCAAATACGTCTGCTTGAATCAGGTCAGAGAACTGTTGCAGCTGTTCGAGTGTCAATTCAGACAGGTCTTTAGATTCTTGTACACCGAGTGCAACCGCTTTACCTACAATCTCGTGCGCATCACGGAATGCAACGCCGTTTTTTACCAAGTAATCAGCCAGGTCAGTCGCAGTTGAGAAACCACGTAGTGCTGCTTCGCGCATTTCAGCAATGTTTGGAACCAGTGCAGGAATCATGTCGGCAAATGCCATGAGTGAACCGCGAACGGTATCAATTGCATCGAACAATGGCTCTTTATCTTCTTGGTTGTCTTTGTTATAGGCTAGTGGCTGGCCCTTCATTAAAGTCAGCAGGCTCATCAGGTCACCATAGACACGACCAGTTTTACCACGTACCAGTTCAGGTACATCCGGATTTTTCTTCTGCGGCATGATGGATGAACCAGTACAGAAGCGATCTGGAATGTTCACGAATTTGAACTGAGCAGATGTCCATAGAATCAGTTCTTCGGACATACGAGACAAGTGCATCATAATTAACGATGCAGCAGCATTAAATTCAATTGCAAAGTCACGATCCGATACTGCGTCTAAAGAGTTTTCAGCAACGGCTTCAAAACCTAACAGCTCAGCGGTGTAAGCACGCTCAATCGGGTAGGTGGTTCCTGCAAGTGCAGCAGAACCCAGTGGCATACGGTTGACACGTTTACGGCAATCAATCAGACGCTCAGAGTCGCGTACCAGCATTTCAAACCAGGCCATTAAGTGGTGACCAAAAGTCACCGGCTGAGCGGTTTGTAAATGGGTGAAGCCCGGCATGATGGTATCGGTGTTTTTAGCCGCCAGGCTTAAAATACCTTTTTGTAATTTTTCGAGTAATTTTAAAATCGCATCAATTTCATCACGTACATAAAGACGAATGTCAGTTGCGACCTGATCATTACGGCTACGGCCAGTGTGTAATTTCTTGCCTGTGATGCCAATACGTTGAGTCAGGCGCGACTCAATGTTCATGTGCACATCTTCTAGGTCAATGCGCCATTCGAACTTACCTGCTTCAATATCGGCTTGAATGGCAGTCAGACCTTCGATGATGTCATCGCGTTCCTGTGCCGTCAGTACGCCTACTTTGGCCAGCATGGTTGCATGGGCAATCGAGCCTGCAATATCCTGTTTATAAAAACGTTGGTCAAATTGAACAGATGCTGTAAATTCAGCAACAAAAGCATCAGTCGCTTCAGAGAAACGACCACCCCACATACCCGAAGTCTGGGCTTGTGATGGATTAGAGGAATTAGAAGATGTGGTCATGTCGGCTCAATCAGATTAAAAGCAGTAGAACGAAAAAGAGTATAACAAATTCAAAGCCTATTGCCGAAGTCACATCTGCTCAATCTTTCGCATCGATAAACAGGCAAACACAAAGTTCCTATTTTTTTAGCCAGATTGGCAATCTTCGCTATTTGCTGGAACTGTTTGTCGGCGGCAATATTCTGGCCATGATTCTAGCGCTCGCAGAAGCACAGTCGTGGCAAGCTTTAAATGCGATGCATCTGCTGCAATATATGCTGTATATCAACTGGGTACTGTTATGTTTTGCAGCACTGGTGGAATTATTCCATCAGGCCTTTCAGCATATGGGGATTAAGCTGGCGCTCATTTGCGGTTTTTTGCTACTACAGGCCATTGTGGTGCTGACCACCATCAGTCTGAATGTTGTGATACATTTTGGAATGAATTTTAATTTTCAGGGCTTAAACCTGGCAATTGCCCTGGATCAGGTTGGGTTACATCTCAGTTTGGGTGTTTTGCTCGGTATGTTTTGTTTTCGCTACCTGTATTTGCGTGAACAATGGGAACAGCAGCAGCATAGTGAACTGAATGCCCGGATTCAGGCCATGCAAGCGCGGATTCAACCGCATTTTCTGTTCAATAGTATGAACAGTGTGATTAGCCTGATCAGCATCGATCCGGATAAAGCCGAACATATGCTGCTGAATCTGTCCCGCTTATTTCGTGCCAGTTTTCAGGAGTTGAAACTGGTCAGTCTGCAAGAGGAAATTGATCTGTGCCAGCGCTATCTGGAGATTGAGCAGATCCGTTTGGGTGAACGCCTGCAAATCGAATGGAAGTTAGAAAACAAAGACTTATACTCACAAGTACAAATCCCATTATTAACTTTACAACCCTTGTTAGAAAATAGTATTTTCCATGGAGTTGAAAAAATTCTCACAAAGAGTACGATAAGCATATTGGTTGAAATATTGCAAAATCAAATTAATATCATTATTACTAACCCTTATACGCAGGATAATAAAACTTTAAAAAAGGGGCATGGTATTGCAATAGAAAATGTCAGACAGCGTCTGCAAGCTTATTACGGACCCAGTATGACCTTTCAAACCTTTGCCGGCGAAGGGATGTTTACGACGGTAGTGCGATATCAATATAAATAAAAATAAATCAAAGAAATCGCAGTTAGCTTTATCATGTATTTGATCATGTTAACTGGGTAAGGAGGAGCAATGGACATCCTGATTTGTGATGATGAGCCTTTGGCTGTCGAGCGATTATCACGTTTAGTCTCTCAGCTGGGGCATGATGTGGTGGCGACTGCAAGTCATGGTCGTCAAGCGATTGATCTGGCTCACCAATACGAACCCGATGTCATACTATTAGATATTCAAATGCCTGAAATGAATGGCCTTGCTTGTGCGCAGTATTTGCGTCAGCTGGACCCGATGCCGGCAATTATCTTTTGTACGGCCTATGACCAACATGCGCTGGATGCATTTAAATCAAATGCCGAAGGCTACTTGCTTAAACCCGTGATGCAACAGGAATTGGCACAGGTTTTGGAGCACTTAACTAAACTTACCCAAGCTCAGATGAGCCAACTAAAACAAAAAGAAAATATGGACGAAATCAATATCAGCCGCCAGCAGATTGCGGCAAAGACCTATCGTGGTGTCGAATTGGTGCCAGTTGAAAATATCTATTATTTTCTGGCGGATCAGAAATATGTCACTGTACGTCATAAAAACGGCAGTGTACTGATTGATGAAACCTTAAAGGAGCTAGAGCAGGAGTTTGGGAACCAGTTTATCCGGATTCATCGTAATGCCTTGATCTCGGTGAATTATCTGGATGGTCTGGAAGTGGTCAGTTCAGGTCAGTATCAGGTGCGTTGTCGTGAGCTGGACGACCGTTTAGCGGTCAGTCGGCGACATTTGCCATTTTTAAGGGATCGGATTCAAAAGCTATAGCAGGAATCAATGAGAGCATTCAGTTGAAACTTGTATAAATTCACTTGCATTTTAAAGTGAGCAGGTTAAGTTTAGACTATTGTTCTCATTTACTGTTATTGAAATTTATGAAGACCCTAAAAATTGCAACTCGACAAAGTCCACTTGCGCTTTGGCAAGCGGAACATATCCGTGCGCGCCTACAAGATTTGCACGCTGGTTTGCAGGTCGAGTTAGTCACTTTTGTTACACAGGGCGATAAAATCCTAGATACGCCGCTGGCCAAAATTGGTGGTAAAGGTCTATTTGTAAAAGAATTAGAAGCTGCTTTACTCGATGGCCGTGCCGATCTGGCCGTACATTCCATGAAGGATGTACCGATGGCATTGCCGGAAGGGCTGAGCCTTGCGGTGATCTGTGAGCGTGAAGATCCACTGGATGCCTTTGTCTCGAATACCTATGCCAGCTTTGATGAATTGCCACAGGGCGCCAAAGTGGGCACTTCCAGTTTGCGCCGTAAAACCCAGATTTTAAAACAGCGTCCTGATCTCGAAATCATTGATTTGCGCGGTAATGTTGGTACACGTTTGTCCAAGCTGGATGCCGGTCAGTATGATGCGATTATTCTGGCCAGTGCCGGTTTGAAACGTTTAGGTCTGGCAGAACGTATTCGTCATACTCTGACTCCTGAAATCAGTCTACCGGCCGTAGGTCAAGGTGCACTGGGGCTGGAATGCCGTACCCATGATCAGGCGGTACTGGACTTGATTCAGCCATTATTACATGCAGAAACGGATGCCTGCGTGCGTGCTGAGCGTGCCTTTAATGCCTATCTGGAAGGCGGATGTCAGGTGCCGATTGCCGGCTATGCCACGTTCCAGAATGATGTGATTTCAATCGAAGGTCGTGTCGGCAGTGTTGATGGAACGGTTTTGCTGCGTGCACAGCACACTGGAAAAATTGCAGAAGCTGAACAGTTAGGGGTGGAATTGGCCAAAAATTTACTCGATCAAGGTGCAGGCGAGTTGCTGAAAGCACTTTATTCAAACTGATGTTACTGATTAATACCCGTCCGAGTGAGCGTGCTGCGAGTTTGACTCAGCAGTTACAGGCAGCGCAGATTTCTGTACTAGAATTGCCTTTGCTGGAATTGCACGCACAGCCTTATTCCGACGAGCTGTTACGCTTGTATCGCCAGCTGGATCAGGCCAAAATCATTGTGGTGGTCAGTCCGACTGCCGCCCAGATTGGCATGCAATATTTGCAGCAGGCGGAAATTACCTTATCGCGCTTGGCAGATGTGCAATGGGTGGCGGTGGGTAAAGCCACTGAGCAGACGCTAGCTGGTTATGGTATTCAAAGTCATGTGCCTGAACTTGAAACTTCGGAAGGCATGTTGCAATTACCCGTGTTAAGGCAACTGCCTGCTGGCTCAGCTGTGGCCTTCTGGCGCGGAGAAGGTGGTCGTCAATTTATGATGGATTATCTGCGTGCAAATAATATCAAAATTTTGAATTTTATTTTATATCGGCGGCAATGCCCCGCAAGCACAGCAATGATTTTGGCAGAAAACCTGGCATTGCTTGAAGCGCAGCAGCGCTTTGCCGTGCTAATCAGCAGTGAAGCAAGCTGGTTAAACTGGCTGACATTAATGCAGGATAACTCGGATTTAATGCATCAGGCCCGTTATTTGGTTTTGGGGCCGCGTTTGGCCACTCTTCTTGGGGAATATCAACAACAGCATCAGGCAGGGTTTGAATTTGTGCAAATTGATGATTTAGAGGCGAATACGATCTTGCAAAAAATGAGACTGATACTAGGGAACGCATGAAGAAACTATTTATTGTATTTTTCATTTTGAGTGTGGTGTGGCTCATCAAACTCAGCTATGACCTTTATGTTCTCAATGCAGCGCAGACTGGACTTCATCAAGGTGTTAAACAGTTGCAGCAGCAAAATGCCAATCTCAATGATCAGTTTGTGGCATTAAAACGCCAGTTTACCGCCCAGCAGCAAAATGCAGGCACTCCCTCAGCTCAGGCAGCAGCTGCAGTGCTAACTGCTGACACGCAGAATGATATTACTCTCGTACAACAGCAGCTGGATCTGATTGAATTTGCACTGCAACAGCAACAATATGCCACCGCTATTGAAAAACTAAACCACCTGCAGAATGAGTTGGATGAGTATGTCTTGGCGCCCGCCTTGGTCAGTAGTCTGCAGCAAGTGATTGCGAAAGATCAGGACATGCTGAAAAAATTCGTCAATAGTCGCTTGGTGCAGCAAAATAAATTAAAAGAAGTATTGATGCAGATGGATGCTGAAATTGAAAAAGAAATTCAGGCTCCGCATCTTCAAAGTTTGGAAACTCAACGCTCTTTCTGGCAGCGCTGGATTCAGATCGAAGCTGCAGAGCAGCCGAGTACCGTATTAATGCAACGGCATCTGGTATTGAAAGAAGCTCAGTTGCGCTTGCTCATTGCACAAAATACGTTGCAGCAAGATCAATCTGTCGCCTTTCAGCAAGCGTTGAATGCGGTGATTGATGTCTTGGAACAATTGCCGGATGCACGTAGTCAGCACTGGATTCAGCAGTTGCATCAAATCAAGGCCACACCGGTCACTCCGACGCCTTTATTAAATACACGCACCTTAGTTGGCTAATTGCTTATGAAACAGATTTTGCTGGCCTATTTATTTATCTGCCTACTGGGTATAGCGGGGCTGAGCATCCTGAGTTATGGGCATGGGGCCGGCTATGTCTATTTATATTGGCGTGAGTGGCAGTTACAAACTAGCCTGTGGTTCTTGGCGGCCTCACTGGTCACGTTCAGTTTTCTGATTCATTGCCTCTGGTACGCGATCAAACAGTATCGCAGCCGTGAACAGCGTAAAAATGAAACCGTATTTAGTTTTGCCCATTTACATCCTTATGAACAACTGGCTGTAATCTGGTTATTAAATGCGGCTCAGGATCAACGGGATTTTATTCAGCAGTCTTTTAGCAAGTCGGGCTTACTTAAACATATTATTGATGCACGATTATCTTGGGGGCAACAGCAATATACAGATGCCTTGACTGCTTTAAATCAGTCTAACCCGATGGCATTTGAGTTGGCAGAATTGCAGCGAATTGAAATTTATTTATCGCAACAGCACGGTGAGCAAGCACTGACTCATTTAGAATTTTTAAATCAGCATGAATTATCACCATGGTTAATACAGGTGAAACCAGCCTATGAACAGCGACTCACCACATTATGGGGCGTATTTGCCATACAGTTTCCCTGGTTATATTTACGCTCGACTAAATATGGACATTTAGAACAAGAAGTAAAAAAAATATGGCTTGAACAATTATTATTGGCCTATGATCAAGCCACACAAGATGATTTAATTTATTTACAACAGCGTTATTTAGATTTAAAAAAGCAAGTATTTGATCGTGACTATACAGTCAAGTTATTATGGTTGAAATTATTATTCAGAATACCTGAAATGAGTGCCGAACATGAAACAATGGCAATTCATTTATTAGAGCAACAATTTAATCAGGATGTATTTTATTTGTGGTTTCAACAGCAATTGTTACGGCAGAACCCGGATTATGATCATATTGCACAGCAGATTTCGCATTGGGAAACCAAGTATCCGGCATTACCGATTTTGAGTTTTGCAAAATGGCATGTGTTACAGGCCACCGGTTATACAGAGGAAGCCCAGCATTTGCTTGACTTATATCCTGATGATATTCGTATGAGTTATTTGAGAATTAAAGCGGCCTTACAAGACCGTGAAGACTTGCTCCAGCAGTTAAATGCAGTATTTGAATCCAATGTAAACTTTATCGAAATTAAAATTTGAGAATCATCATGTCAGAATGGCTTTGTTGCACAAACCTATCTGTAAAGGCTTTTTCAGCGATATAATTTCCAAATGAATAAGCCTACACAGAAAATCTACCGCACAACCAATTGGCCCGCATATAACCGAGCACTCATGAGTCGCGGAAATATTGCCATTTGGTTTGATCCTGCTACGCAATGGTATGCGCCATCAAAAGGCAAACAAGGGCGAAATCAAACCTACTCCGACGCAGCCATCCAATGCTGCTTAATGAT